>VBAB01000936.1:2223-3663 GCA_005888525.1 Alphaproteobacteria bacterium | reverse complement strand
GCCAGCGCTATGGCGCGCCCGATGCCGGAGCCGGCCCCGACCACGAGCGCCGCGCGGCCGTCCAGGCGAAATGCGCGCTCGTCCATCTGTCAGTCCCCTTGTCTCGCGGCGATGTTGCGCCCTGTCGGCGACGCGACCCAAGATAAACCGGCTTGACGCGGTCGTCCTGGCGTAGATCGATGCCCGCCCTTGCAAACCGGCCAACCGCCGGCCGGCGATCTGGGGTGCAAGCAGGCAGAGAGAACATCGTGATGGCGCCGAACACCCTGCTGCCCACGCTTGCCATGCTCGCGGCCGTCTTTCTGTGGTCGTCGGCGACGCCCGGCAGCAAATTCGCCCTGACCGAGATCGCGGTCGCCGAGTTCGTGGTGATCCGGCTGTCGCTGGCGGCCGCGGCCTTGTGGCTCATCGTGCTGGCGACGCGCACGAGCGCACACCTGCGCCATGTCGGCTGGGGCCCGCTGGTCATGGGACTGCTGGAGCCTGGCCTCGTCACCTTCCTGGTTTCTATGGGGCTGACCATGACGTCGCCGGTCAGCGGCTCGGTGTTCTGGGGTCTCACGCCGCTGATCGTGCCCATTCTCGGCCGCGTCGTACTCGGCGAGCGCATCGAAATCGTGGTGCTGGTGGCGGCCGTGATCGCCTTCTGCGGCACCCTGATCCTGGTGTGGGGCCAACGCCATCACGGTGGCGGCAGCGTGCTGGGCGACATCTTCGTTGCCAGCGGAGTGCTTGCCGCGGCAGTCAATGCCCTGCTCTCACGGCGCAACGCCCAAGCCGGAGCCAACCCGTTGGTGACATCCAGCTGGCAGCTGACCTCGGCCTGCTGCGTGGCGGCCCTGCTGCTGCTCATCATGCCGCCGGGCGAAGCCCGCGCGACCGATGCCGGCATGCAATCGATCGCCGTGCTGCTGTATCTCGGCCTCGTCGTGTCGGTCGGCGTCTATATCCTGTCGAACTACGCCGTGCGTCATCTCCCCGTCGGCCGCATGAGCCTGCTGGGCTGCCTCACCGCGCCACTCGGTGCGATGCTGTCGGCGCTGCTGCTCGGCACGCAAGTGAGCACCCTGGATATCATCGCCGTCGGCCTCGTGATATTCGCCGTCGCCCTGCCATCGCTGGTTCAGCGGCAATCTCGTGGCACGACTTAGGGACAGCTCCGCTCACCCCTGCCGCGACCGGTTCACGAGGTAAATCCCGAACGCGATCAGCGCCAGCGCGGCAGCGAGGCTCGGGGTGAAAGCCTCGCCCAGCATGAGGTTGCCGGCCATCACGCCGAATACGGGGGAGAGGAAGGTGAAGGCCGAGACGCGGGTCGGGGGATAGTTCCGCACCAGCCAGAACCAGGCGACGTAGCTCGCGAACGCGACAACGACAACGGTGTAGGCGAAGGCCGCGAGCACGGAAGGCCTCAAGTCCATGATGCCCGGCTCGCCCATC
>VBAB01000936.1:0-2032 GCA_005888525.1 Alphaproteobacteria bacterium | reverse complement strand
CCCGGGATCAGGTAATGCGCGCCGAATGCCACCACGAACGGCGCCAGGTAGAGGAGCACGACGCCACGCGAGGCGGTGGTGTGCTGCAGACCCAGATACATCAGCACGAACTCGAGGCCGAACATCAGGCCGGCAATGATGCCGGGCCGCAGCGTGCGGTCGCGCTCGAACAACCGGACGCCGCGCGCCTGCGACCAGGCAAACACCAGAATTACAGCAAAGGCCGATCTCAGCCCCACCTGCAGGATCGGGGATATGCCGGCGTTGGCGATCTTGATCGCCACCTGGTTGACGCCCCATGAGGCGCAGCAGGCGGTGACGGCGAACACGGCGGCCGCATCGAGCCGGTCAGCGGGTCGGGTATCCGGCGCGGCGACCTTGTCGCTCAGAGTCATGCCTCGGCCGCGCCTGTCGGCAGGGCCGCAGCAAGCCGTTCCAGCGTGGTGATGGTGGACTGGTCGATGCGCCCGTCGACGCGCTCGGGACGGAAATGGCGCTGGAAAGCCTTGACCACGAACTCCGTCCGAGGGTCGAAGCCACCCGTCGCCTCGATGCCATAGCCGTAGCCTGCCAGCATGGTCTGCACGTCAGCAACCAGCGGCCCGGCCGCATCGCTGGAGATCCCGGGGTCGGCCAGGTTCACCGGCTCCGGCATCACCCAGTGGCCGATGCCGGCTGCCGCCAGCCGCGCCCAGGGGAACTTCTCGCCCGGGTCCATCTTGCGCGTAGGCGCGACGTCGGAGTGGGCGAGCACGCGCTCGGGCCGGATGCCATGCCGAGCGATGATCTCCCGGCAGAGCGCCTCGAGCGTGCGCACCTGCGGCTCGGGGAAGTCCGGATAGCCGAACTCGTGCCCCGGATTCTGCACCTCGATGCCGACGGAGGTCGAGTTGATGTCGGTCTCCCCGGCCCATACCGCCAGGCCCGCATGCCAGGCGCGCATGTCCTCGGCCACCAGCTGCGTGACGTATCCAGTCTCGTCGACGACATAGTGCGCCGAAACCTTGCTCTCGGCCCGCGAGAGCCAATCGATGGCTTTGGCGGCGCTGGCCACGCCCGTGTAGTGCAGCAGGAGTATGCTCGGGGCCCCAGCCCCCCGCCGGGGCCCGAAGTTGGGCGAAGGGCAGAATTCGCCGACCAGCGTGCTGTCCGGCTTGCCCCTCAAAGCCCGCGTTCCCTGGCGATCGTACCGTAGGCAACGTTGATGGCGGCGAGCTTGCGCGTGGACAGCTCCAGGAACTCCGCGGGCACGCCGTTGGCCATCAGGCGATCGGGATGGTTGTCGCGCACGAGCTTGCGGTACTGCGCCTTGACCTCGGCGTCGGAGACGTCGGGGCTGAGGCGCAGTACGTCGTAGGGACTGCCGTTGTCGGTGACGAAGCGGGCGCGAAAAAAGCGGAACTCACTGTCGGAGAAGCCGAAACGGGCGGCGACGGACTTGAGGAAATCGTCCTCCTTGGGATGCAGCACTCCATCCGCAGCGGCCACGTGCATCAGACCCTCGAGCACGTGCTGCAGAAGCTTCCTGTCGTCCTCGAGCAAGGTCGCGATCTGGTCGGCGTAGGCTTCGTAGCCGGCCACGTCCTGCTTGGCCAGGTTGAACACATACTCGACGTTGCCCGCTTGCTCGGGTGCAAAGCGAAAGACTTCAGCAAAGGCGTCGTGCTCCAGCGGCGAGACGACGCCATCGGCCTTGGCCATCTTGGCGCTGAGCGCAATGACGGCCATCGTGAAGGCGACGTCCTTCTGCGGCTCGCTGCCATGGCGGTGGAGGCCGAACGCGTCGGCGAGCCCGCCCAGCAGGCCTCCGCCTGCGTCGCCGACAGCCGTCGCCAGACCCGAGATCTTCTGCCAAACCGTCATGGATGCGAGTTGCCGCCTTTCACGGCGCGCAAGAGGCGATTGCGCCCCCGCTATCTGATGGCTAATCCCAGGTTCCCAGCGAATGTCAAGGGAACACCGATGCAAGAACCGGTAACTGACGAGGTCTTGATCCGTCGCGAGGGCAGGGCGGGGCGCATCACCATGAACC
>VBAB01000418.1 GCA_005888525.1 Alphaproteobacteria bacterium | reverse complement strand
GAACCACGTCGTTGCGGATGTGGCCCGTCCTTCGACTGGCTCAGGACTGTGGGGAGAGGCTGATGAGATGGCGGAGCCCGCCGCACGCGTTCATGCCCGCCGTCGGATGCGCCACACGAACGCGTCGTCGCCCCAGTCGAGGCGGGAGGTCACCTCGAGTAGGAGGAACCGGTCGTGCACGGCGAGCGCGCCTTCCAAGAGACCGTTCCAGGCCTCGAAGACGCAGGGCGACAGGGGCTCCAGCCCGCGCATCAGCCGCCAGCCGGATCGGCGCACGAGCACCGCGGCGCCTTCATTCGCAACGGTGGCGGAATCGCCTTCGCCGGCGGCGAGGCCGACCATGAACGCGCCGAACGCTTGCGCTCCCTTCGCATCGATGCCGAGGAGGGCCGCCGTCTCCCGGTAGAGCTGCGCGCCGACGAGCCGGCCGGTGACGCGCCCCAGGTGGGCCGCCTCGGCCGGGCCGAAAATCTCGGCCAGCCGCGGCAGGCCGGAGCGGATGTACTCCATGGCATAGTTGCGCTCGGCCTTGGCGAGCCGTTCGGGCGGCCAGTCGGCGGCTGGCAGGCGCGGCGCCGCGGCTGGATCGAAGGGCGGCGGCAGCTCTCCGGGGCGGAACTGCAGCCGCTCCTCCGGCGCCAGGTCGCGATCGTGCTCGAGGAAGTAGCCGGAGAGGCCGTGCTGGCCGTCCGTCGTCTGCGCCGTGCAGACGAAGCCCAGGCGCGGGTTGCCGAGCGACACCCCGTTCTGCGCGTACCAGCCGTGCAGGAAGGCGCGTGAGACCTCGCTCGGCACCCCGCAGATGCTGGCGCCCGGATAGATCCAGCGCGGCGGCACGAAGTTCACCCACGCCTTGCGGTCGCTCTCGCGCATGAACTCGACGGTGACGCCGCCGACGCTGTTGGAGAGGTAGTGGTAGGCGGCACAGGCGACCGCGTCAGGCATGCCTTCGAGGCCGAGCTTGCCGAAGCTCGACAGGAACTTCTCGTGGTGCTGATGGCGGAAGACGCGGAACACCCACTCGGCCGCTTCCGCTGCGCCTCGCCGGGTCACGAGCGTCAGGATCAGCCCGGTGAAGTAGGCGTGATAGAGCCCGGCCGCCGCGCGTATGGCCTGCGAGGACCCGACCTGGACGGTGCCGTGCGTATGGACCATGCCGTGTGCTCCATGCCGGTTCCGGTTATCCCGCGACGCGCGGAGCTTCGATCGCGGTGTCGTCCAACTCGCCGGCGTCGTGGCCGTAGAGCCAGGCGACATTGCTCAGCGACCAGTCGGTCACGCTCTTGGCCATCTCGGCGTCGCGCGCCATCTGCTCCGGCCCGTCGCGGAGATGGAACCGGACCTTGTTGTTTGCGGACATGGCCTGCACGCGCGCCGTCCGCGGCAGGCGGCGTCTCTCATAATCGCTGAGCGCTTCGGGCACGTCCTGGCCGCCCTTCGCAAGGCAAGCGGCGAGTGCGGCCCCGTCCTCGATCGCCTGGGCCGCGCCCTGTGCCATGAACGGCAGCATGGGGTGGCAGGCGTCGCCCAGCAGCGTCACTCGGCCACGCGACCAACGCGGCATCGGGGCGCGGTCGAATAGTCCCCAGATGAAGGTCTCGTCGACGGCAGCAAGAATGCTGCGAAGCTGCGGATGCCAGCCCTCGAAGGCGGCGAGTGCGTCGGCCACGTCACCGCGATCGGTCCAAGATTCCTTTGTCCAGGTATCTTGATCGATCACGGCAACGAAGTTCAGGAGGCGCTTGCCCTGCACGTAATAGTGGACGAAATGCCGGTCAGGCCCCATCCAGATCTGCGCCTCCACGGGGATCTCGAGGTGCGCGAGCTTTTCGGCGGGGACGAGCCCGCGATAGCACATGCAGCCGGTGAAGTTCGGTTTCTCCGGACCGAACAGGATGCGCCGCACCGCGGAGTGGATGCCATCGGCGCCGACCAGCACATCGGCGCTGATCCGCGCTCCATTCTCGAACTGGGCCTCGACGCGATCGCCATCATCGACGAGGCCGGTCAGGCGGTGCCCGATGTGCAGGCGCTCGGGCGGGAGCGCTCCCGCAAGGCTGCGCAGTACGTCGGCGCGATGCATCTGGTAATGCGGCGCGCCGAACGTGGCCTCCATGGCGTCCGCGATCGGCGTGCGCAGCAGCGTTCGGCCGTCCTGCCAGCGGCGCTGGTGCCAGGCGAGCGGCTTGACCCCCATGCGCGCCAGCGCGTCCGCCAGCCCGAGCCGGTGCAGGATGCGCGAGGCATTGGGGCTGATCTGGACGCCGGCACCGACCTCGCCCAGCACGCTCGCCTGCTCGTAGACCTGTACGTCGAAGCCGGCCCGCAGCAGCGACAACGCCGCGGCGGTGCCGCCGATGCCCCCGCCGATCACGGCAATGGATAGAGAAGGCATCGTTCTGGCCCTTGCTGGTGCTGAGCCTTGCACGCGCTGATCCGGGCGGAGACGGCCCGAGCCCCGCGCTGTCTCAGAACATCGCCGCGTGCACCCGGTCGGGCGGGTTGTGGCCGTCGAGGAAGGTCTTGACGTTGATGATGACCTTCTCGCCCATGTCGATGCGGCCCTCGATCGTCGCCGAGCCCATGTGCGGCAGGGCCACGACGCGGTCGCTCGCCAGCAGCTTCGGGTTGATGGCGGGCTCGTTCTCGAACACGTCGAGGCCGGCCCCGGCGATCTGGCCGGCCTCCACCATCCGCGCGAGCTCGTTCTCGTCGATCACCTCGCCGCGCGCGGTATTGACGATGTAGGCGGTCGGCTTCAACAGCTTTAGCCGCCGCGCGGAGAGCAGATGATAGGTGGCCGGCGTGTGCGGGCAATTGACTGACACGATGTCCATGCGCGCCAGCATCTGGTCGAGGCTTTCCCAGTAGGTGGCCTCCAGCTCCTGCTCGACCTCCTCGGAGACGCGGCGCCGGTTGTAGTAGTGGATCTGCAGGCCGAAGGCCCTGGCACGCCGCGCCACCGCCTGGCCGATGCGGCCCATGCCGATGATGCCGAGCCGCTTGCCCCAGATGCGATGGCCGAGCATCCAGGTCGGCGACCAGCCCGGCCAGTGCTGCTTGGCGTCCTTCAGCAGCGCCGCGCCCTCGGCGAGCCGGCGCGGCACCGCGAGGATGAGGGCCATGGTCATGTCGGCCGTGTCCTCGGTCAGCACGCCCGGCGTGTTGGTGACGATGATGCCGCGCACGCGCGCGGTGTCGAGATCGATGTTGTCCACGCCGTTGCCGAAATTGGCGATCAGCTTCAATTGGGGCCCGGCCTGGGACAGCAAGGAGCGATCGATCCTGTCCGTCACGGTCGGAACCAAGACGTGCGCCGCCTTGACCGCCTCGGCGAGCTCGGCATGGCTCATGGGATTGTCGGCGACGTTGAGGCGCGCGTCGAACAGCTCACGCATGCGTGTCTCGACCGCCTCCGGGAGCTTGCGCGTGACGATGACGATCGGCTTCTTGAATGTCGGCATGGCAGCTCGGGCTCTGTGCGGGCTGGCGGGAAGGCCGGCGAAGAGGATTCCGCCCTGTCTAACAGATGGCCACCACGAAGACAAAACGGAGCTAACGGCAGCAACCGTCGCCGGCGTCCCCGAGCGCCGCCCGCCCGGACGCGGAACGGGCTTGATCTCGGTCGCCAAATCGTGGTTTGGGCAAGGCATGAGGGAGCCGTCTTGCACGTCCACTGCGTTCGAAACGGTGGGCCGGGCTGTCGTGGCGTGCGCGCTGGCGGCCTTGCTGGCCCTGGTCGGGGCCACGGGTTTGTCGGCGCAAGGCACGCCTGCGCCGGCGGCCGGTGCCAGCGGGTTGCCCGTTCCCCGCTTCGTCAGCTTGAAATCCGACCGGGTCAATCTGCGCCAGGGCCCCGGCACCGAGTACCCGACGGCATGGGTCTTCCGACGTGCGGGCCTGCCGGTGGAGGTGGTCAAGGAGTTCGAGAGCTGGCGGCAGGTGCGCGACGCGGAGGGCACCACCGGGTGGGTCCTGGGCTCGATGCTGAGCGGGCGCCGGACCGCCGTCATTCTCCCCTGGGAGGTGAAGGTGGGACAAGGTCAGCAGACGATGGCGGTGCTGCGCGACGACGACAGCGCGAGAGCCGGAGAGGTCGCGCAGGTCGAAGCCGGGGTGCTCGCCAGCATCATCAGCTGCGACGGGAAATGGTGCCGCGTGTCGGTCGGCGGCTTTCGCGGCTACATCGAGCAGGTGAAGCTGTGGGGCGCCTACAAGGACGAGGTGATCAAGTAAGGGCGCGGCGAAAACGGGGTCTGACCCCATCTTATTTCCGCACGAGTCGGACGACCACGTCGATATGGGAGATCTCGAGATGCTCCGGGGGCTCCGGCAGACCGTCGACACGGATCGAGCTGCCCGGGATGTCCACCAGGCGACCCTCGGCCTCGACGAAGAAATGGTTGTGGTTGGAGATGTTGGTATCGAAATACGCGCGCTGCCCGCCGATGGCGATCTCGCGCAGCAGACCTGCGCGCTCGAACTGATGCAGTGTGTTGTAGACGGTTGCCAGCGACACCCGCTCGCCGGCCTTCACGGCCTCCTCGTGCAGGATCTCGGCAGTGACGTGGCGGTCGCCGTTGCCGAACAGCAGCGCTGCCAATGCTACGCGCTGCCGCGTCGGCCGCAGGCCCGCGCGCCGCAACAGCTTCGAGACGTCAACCCCCGTCATCGCGCAATGCTCAGCCGGATTTCTCATCGACCCTTGAATCCAAGACGTCGTCAACCCAAGACCCTGTAAACCTAAACCCTTCGGCCACTCCGCCTGAAATGGCAAAGCGCCGCAGAGCCTTCATGCCGACCTCATATATCAGTATATGCTGGCTGAGGTTGGCCCGCAACGGCGGCCCAGGGGGAGGTTCGTTGGAGTGCGCAGGCAAAGTCGCTCGCGGGCGAGAACGCGGGCTTTTGGGCAATCCCTGAGTGTGATAGGAAAGCCCGATGCTCATGAAAGATGCACGAGTCCGTCATACGCCGGAATTCCCGACGGGGGATGGGACGACCATGGCCATGGCCGAGCGCCCGACAAGCTACGACTACGAAGCTTTGCTGACCTGCGGTCGAGGTGAGTTATTCGGCCGCGGAAACGCTCAGCTGCCGCTGCCGCCCATGCTCATGTTCGATCGGATCGCCAGCATCTCGGAGACGGGAGGGGCGCACGGCAAGGGCCAGATCGTCGCCGAGCTCAATGTTTGCGGCAATCCCATGCTGGATTGGCTGTGGGCGTGCCACTTCAAGGGCGATCCCGTCATGCCCGGGTGCCTGGGGCTCGATGCGCTTTGGCAGCTGACCGGCTTCTTTCTCGGTTGGCTCGGGGCGCCCGGCAAAGGCCGTGCGCTGGGCGTGGGCGAGGTCAAATTCACAGGCATGGTGATTCCCACCACCAAGACGGTGCAGTATGTGGTCGATTTGAAGCGCGTGATCCTGCGCAAGCTGAAGCTGGCGATTGCCGACGGCGTCATGAAGGCGGACGGGCAAATCATCTATGCCGCTACCGACCTGCGCGTCGGACTGTTCGAGGGGGGAGAACAACCCGCAGCCGCGTAAGAGAGTGCCATACATAGGCGCTGCGCACGAGGCCGGAGGCCGCTCTCGCCCTTGTTCGTGGCGAGGCGGTGGGAGGAGGCGAGGAGAGGGTGGTTTTATGCGACGCGTGGTCGTGACGGGCATGGGGGTCGTTTCCTCGATCGGAAACAATACCCAGGAGGTGCTCGCCTCGCTGAGAGAAGCCAAGTCGGGCATCGTGCGTGCGGAAAGATACGCCGAGCTCGGCTTCCGCTGCCAGGTGCACGGCGAGCCGCACATCGAATGGGAGGGCATGGTCCCGCGCAAGGCCCGCCGCTTCATGGAAGCGGGCCTGGGCTGGAACTATATCGCCATGGACCAGGCCATCCGCGACGCCGGGCTCGAGCCGGCCGAGGTTTCCCACGAGCGCTCCGGCATCATCATGGGCGCCGGCGGACCCTCGACCCGGGCCATCGTGCGCGCCGCCGACATCACCCGCGAGAAAGATCCCAAGAAGGTCGGTCCGTTCGAGGTGCCGAAGGGTATGTGCTCAGGGCCCTCCGCGGCGCTGGCCACTGCCTTCCAGATCAAGGGCACCAACTATTCGATATCGTCGGCCTGCGCGACATCAGCGCATTGCATCGGCAATGCCGCCGAGCTGATCCAGTGGGGCAAGCAGGACGTGATGTTTGCCGGCGGCTGCGAGGAGCTCGACTGGACGCTGTCCGTCCTGTTCGACGCCATGGGCGCCATGTCCAGCGGCTTCAACGCCACGCCGGCCAAGGCGAGCCGCGCCTACGACAAGAACCGCGACGGGTTCGTGATTGCCGGCGGGGCCGGCGTAGTGGTGCTGGAGGAGCTGCAGCGGGCCAAGAGCCGCGGCGCCAGGATTTACGGCGAGGTGGCGGGCTACGGCGCCACCTCGGACGGCTTCGACATGGTTGCCCCCTCGGGCGAGGGCGCTGCGAGATGCATGCGCATGGCGATGCAGGGCATCGACGGCAAGAGCGTCGGCAAGGTCGATTACATCAACCCTCACGGAACCGGCACGCCGGTCGGCGACCAGCGGGAAATCGAGGCGATCCGCCAGGTGTTCGGCAAGGACATGCCGCCGATCTCGTCGACCAAGTCGCTCACCGGGCACTCCCTGGGCGCGGTCGGCGTCCAGGAGGCGATCTTCTCGCTCCTGATGATGAACAGCGGCTTCATTTGCGAGAGCGCCAACATCGACGAGCTGGATCCGGAATTCGCCGACGTGCCCATCGTGCGCAAGCGCCAGGACAACGTGAACCTTAACTGTGTCATGTCGAACAGCTTCGGCTTTGGCGGTACGAATGCGACTTTGGTGCTGAGACGATGCGACGCGTGACGGCGAGCCGGCCCGTGCGCGCGCGGCGTCGAGTTGCTGCGCACCGGAGCCGGAGTGTTGTAGGGTGTCGAGGCCGAGGAAACTGAGAGGTTGGGCCCTCGCGGCCCGCGCACACAATGATTGGAAGAAGGTCATGACGAACACGGACATTGCCCGGCCCGGGCCGTTGATGGCGGGCAAGCGCGGTCTCATCATGGGGGTCGCCAACGAGCGCTCGATCGCCTGGGGGATTGCCCGGGTTCTCGCCGGTCAGGGAGCCAAGCTCGCCTTCACCTACCAGGGCGACGCATTCGGCCGGCGTGCCATACCGCTCGCCAAGCAGGCGGGCGCCGACATCATCGTCAACTGCGACGTGACGGACATCAAGACCGTCGACAACACCTTCGCCGAGATCAAGAAGGCGTGGGGCGGGCTCGATTTCGTCGTGCACGCGCTGGCCTTCTCCGACCGCCGCGAGCTCGCTGGGCGGTACGCCGACACCACACGCGAGAATTTTTCCAATACCATGGTGATCTCGTGCTTCTCCTTCACCGAGGTTGCCAAGCGCGCCTCCGAGATGATGAAGCCCGGCGGCTCGCTGCTGACGCTGACGTTCAGCGGCGCGACGCGCTGGGTGCCGTGCTACAACGTCATGGGCGTGGCGAAGGCGGCGCTCGAGGCCTCCGTGCGCTATCTCGCTGCCGATCT
>VBAB01000901.1 GCA_005888525.1 Alphaproteobacteria bacterium | reverse complement strand
TGACCCTGCGCGCCGAGCCAGGGGTGGCCGTCTTCTGGCCGGCCGCAGGCATAGCGATAGGCGCGCTGATCGCGTTGGGACCCAGTGCGCGCCTGCCGGTAGCTGCAGCCGTCGTGGTCGCGACCACCGCTTGCAATCTCATGGTCGGCAGGAACGCGTGGCTGGCTATCGCCTTCGCCTCGATCAACGCGGGACAGACCCTCTTCACGGCTTGGCTGCTGGAACGCTGGTTCGGTAGCACGTTCAAGCTGGAAGATGTGCAGCGAGTAGTGGGGTTCCTGGTAGCCGCCGCGATCGGATCGGCTATCGCTGCGGTCGGCGCGGCAATTGCCGTCAACCTAATCGATCCGGCGGCGTCCCCCCTGCAGGTGTGGCGGCTTTGGTTTGCGGCATGCTTGGTAGGCATTGTCACGGTCGCCCCGCTGCTGATCGGGCTGCGCGACCTCATGCGCGAGCGGCTGCCGCGGCATGAGCTGATCGAAGGGGCGGCGGGCATTGTCGCGCTCACCGCGCTCAGTGCATTCCTCATCGCTCTGCCAGATGGACCTTGGGGATCTGCCTTGCCCGAGACCCTCGTGTTTCCTTTCTTGCTGTGCTTTGCGATTCGGTGCCGGCCAGTATTCGCAGCCG
>VBAB01000900.1 GCA_005888525.1 Alphaproteobacteria bacterium | reverse complement strand
CATCGGGTCGACAACCCTCGATATTGGACACTTCGATACGGGTAGGCCTCCTGCCGAGCGCATAATTGCTGCCCAAGCTTTCGTGTTGGCGGCGGTGATCTTGGCTGTGCTGCTTGCTGCATTGTTCGCCGAAAGGCGCCGGAGTGAACAGGCACTCAAACAAGGCGCGGAGCGCCTTCAGCTAGCCCTTGATGGCGCCGCGCTCGGTGCATTCAGCGCGGACGTC
>VBAB01000417.1 GCA_005888525.1 Alphaproteobacteria bacterium | reverse complement strand
AAACGCAACGGGCGGGTCTACATCTCGGTCAAGCCAAAAGCCGCCGCCGAGTAGCCACGAAAGGTGCGGGTGAGCCCGTTCTGCGGGACGGTGAAGAATGCCGCACAGCGCATCCAGTACCTCCTCTCCGCGTCCCCACGCCGTTCGTGCATCGTATCGAAGGTGGGTCGCTCCCGCGTCGTGCCAAAGACGTAGCTGCGGTGGTTCGGCAGGAGGGTGTAGTACCGGGCTAATCACTCACTCTTGGTCGCGCCGTTCTTCGACCGCGCGGGCATGACGGATGTCGAAGCTCGAGACAGAACGCCTTGTCCTGCGCGCCTTCCGCGGCACCGACGCGGACGAGTTTGCACGCCTTTCTGGCGACTGGGCCGTTGCCTCCATGACGAGCGACATCCCCTATCCCTTTTCGCCCGCGCAAGCGGTGGGTTGGCTCAAGCCGGCGCGGGGCGAGGTGCGTTTCGGCATCGAGCGGGAGGGCCGCCTCATCGGCGGCGTGGGCTATTACCGCAGGCCGTCTGGCATCGCCGAGCTCGGATTCTGGATCGGGCGGCCGTGGTGGGGGCACGGGTTTGCGACGGAAGCCAGCCGCATCGTGGTGCGCTACGGATTTGCCAATCCGCGGCTGCCGGCCTTCTCTTCCGCGCACTTCGTGGACAACGTTGCTTCCGCCCGGGTGCTTGCCAAGCTCGGCTTCGAGGCGGTAGGCCGCGGCCGCATTGCCTGCGCCGCGCGCCGGCAGGACGTGGAGGTGGTCACCTATTGGCTCGACCGGCAGCACGCCCTGATGGGAGAGCCGAGCTCGAAATCGCCGACCGCTCGCCAGCCGCCGGCGCGCTGGCGCGCCTGGCTCGGCCTCTTTGGTATCCCTTGATCTCCGTCCACAAACGAGGTCGACCGCACGCCAGAACCTTGCTGACCCGCGAACACCTCGAGGCACGCGCAAGATGAAGTTCCTCGACCAGGCCAAAATCTACGTGACATCCGGCGACGGCGGGCCGGGCTGCATCTCGTTCCGGCGCGAGAAGTTCATCGAG
Source organism: Alphaproteobacteria bacterium (assembly GCA_005888525.1). Taxonomy (GTDB): domain Bacteria; phylum Pseudomonadota; class Alphaproteobacteria; order Rhizobiales; family Hyphomicrobiaceae; genus AWTP1-13. Next base: position 6,453 of record VBAB01000417.1, on the reverse strand, counting down.
TTCGGCGGGCCCGACGGCGGCGACGGCGGCAAGGGCGGCGACGTATGGGTGGAGTGTGTCGCCAATCTCAACACGCTGATCGACTATCGCTTCCGTCAGCATTTCAAGGCCAAGAGCGGTGGCGGTGGCATGGGTAAGAACCGCACCGGGGCGTCGGCCGAGGACGTGGTGATCAAGGTGCCGCCCGGCACGGAGGTGCTGGCCGAGGACCAGGAGACCCTGCTTGCCCGCCTGATGCAGCCGGGCGACCGGGCTCGCATCGCCAAGGGCGGCAACGGGGGGTTCGGCAACGCGCATTTCAAATCCTCGACCAACCAGGCGCCGCGCCACGCCAACCCAGGCCAGCTCGGCGAGGAGCTGACCATCTGGTTGCGGCTCAAACTGATCGCGGACGCCGGCATCATCGGTTTGCCGAATGCCGGCAAGTCCACCTTCCTCGCAGCAGTGAGCGCGGCCAAGCCGAAGATTGCCGACTATCCCTTCACGACGCTCCATCCCAATCTCGGGGTGGTCCAGGCTCCATCCCGCGATTTTGTGCTGGCCGACATCCCGGGCCTGATCGAAGGCGCGCACGAGGGCGCAGGGCTCGGCACCCGGTTTCTCGGCCATGTCGAGCGCTGTCGCGTGCTTCTGCACCTCGTCGACGCCACGACCGAGGACATCGCCGGCGCCTATCGGATCGTGCGCGCGGAACTCAAGGCGTACGGCGCCGAGTTGGTGAAGAAGAAGGAGATCGTCGCGCTCTCCAAATGCGACGCCCTGGACGATGCCAGCCTCGCCGCCAAGGCGGCTGTGCTCAAGGCCGTCTCGCGCAAGAAGCCGCTGCTGCTCTCAGCCGTTTCCGGTCGCGGCATGAAGGAGGCGCTGGCAGCCCTGGCCCGCGAGATCGAGCGTTCGGTGGCAAGGGAACGCGGCGCCGACACGGTGGCGGAGCGTCGCCCCTGGCAGCCGTGAAGGCACGGTGTCGAGAGGGCACCAACGGCTGCGCGCATTGTGGCCAACCCATGTTGCAGCGCCCTTCGAACGATCGCGGCTAATCCTTTCGCAAATAAGACGGAATTGGCACCGGCATTAACCGTCTGGTGACCCTCATCGGATAAAGGATCATAAGGTTCAGCGGTTGGTCGAAGGGTTGCACAGATGAGTAACGTCGCACATGGCGCTTTTGCGCTGACGCCATCGGAGTCGAACTTCGAAAGATTGACGAAGAGGTTGCTCGCACTGCGGGCGGAGATCGATGCCATCCTGGCTGAGCTTGCCGACCAAGCAATGGCGATGCAGCAAGCCCAGGCGATTGCAGCACCACCCGCGCAGGAATTGTCGCCGGTCCTGTCCGACCCTCTGACAGGCGGCGCATCGATGCGCAAAGGCCATGGCATGGTCGAGGATGCGGAAGCCGTTTCCAAGCCCAGGACCGGCCAAGATGCAACGGGCGAGTTCCTGGAGCCATCGGCGATCGTCGGTTTCGCTGCACCGGAGCAACCGATCGCAGACGCGACTGCGCAGGAATCGGCCGAGGTGGAGCAGAATACGCGCGATCACTCACAGCCAATCTCGGATGATTTGACCCCAATCGTGGCGATCGATCTCGAGCATTCCGGCGCCACCAACCGATGCCCCGAGGCCGCGGCTGCCGAGCAGACGGACGATGCCGCCATCCTCGATGCAGCGGGGCATTCATCGGCCGAGTCGACCCAGCTGGTGGATACGGGTATCTCCGCGGCTGATCGCGCGCCGATCGGCGACAGCCCTGCCACGCCGGCAGCCGCCCCTGCCGAGGCGGCAGTCATCAACTTCCACACGCGGCAAAAGAAGCAAAAAGGCGAGCTTGCGATCAAGGCCCCGAGGTCGGTTCGCTCGAGCCGGCATCTGGCGGCAAAGATCGCGGCGTGCATCCTCGTGCTGCTTACCGCATCGACCATCCTGGTTATGGCCGACCGGACCGCAATGGGCAGCGTCCAGTCGTTCCCCTGGATGTCGCCGATGCCGTCCAGTGCCGCTGCCACCGACCGGACCTTGCAGCGCAACCAGATTGGCGTGGCGGAAACATTGGACGATGTGGCGGCGATAGAAGATCTTCCGCCGCTCAGCGATGGCATCCTCATGCGTTATCGCGCGACGTGGCCGTCAGGCTCCTGATCCCGATCGAGAGCGAGCCGCAGTTTAGCGGTCCTATATCCGATAGTGTGCGGCGTGCCATGTGACAGCAGGCGCGCCGCACTCGTTTTTTTTCGACTTTGGAAAGGATTGGATCAAACGGAAAGGAAGTCTTCACCAATTAGTCATCGAATGCACACGGAGCGCGCTGAGGTTCGAAAATGCGGAACCAGGTCCTGCTCCCCGCTGAGCAGCCTGGAATTTGGGATGCACGTCAACGTCATTGAGCCCGGAGGAACGGTCGTCCCGACGCTGCGCTACCGTGACGTAGCCGCGGCGATCGATTGGCTCTGCAACGCATTCGGGTTCGAGAAGCACCTCGTGGTGAGCGGCGATAGCGGCGCCGTGCGCTACGCCGAGCTCACCTTCGGCAATGGCATGATCATGCTGGGGCCTGTCGAGGACTCGGGCCTCGACAGGTTCATGACCCAGCCGGCGGATACCGGCGGCGCCGAGACGCAGATCTGCTATCTCTTCGTTGCCGATGCCGTCGCTCACTGCGACCGAGCCAAGACAGCCGGCGCCGAGATCGTGCTCGACATCGAAGATGCGGACAGCAACGGGCGCGGATACTCCTGCCGTGACCTCGAAGGGCACATTTGGAATTTCGGCACCTACGACCCGTGGAAGCGGCGCACCGCGCCTGCCGGCGGGTCGAACCGATACGCAGCCGGCCTGCGCGGAGGGCTGCGACGGCTTGCCGTCGCAGCCGGGATGGTGGTCGTCATCATCGCGTCCGCCATGGTGGTGGGATGGGCCCTGGGCGTGACGGACGCGGCTTATCTCGACTTGGGGACTGCTGCATCCACCAGCGTGGCCGAAGCGGCCGCGCACCCGCAACAAGCCCGCGAGGCCGCCGAGCGGGCGGTCAAGGATTTCAAGGAGCAGCTTGCCAGGGAGCGCGGCGCGCGGGAGGCAGCGGAACGCCTTGCGCGCAGCGCCCGCGAGCAGCTGAGCCAGGAGCGTGCCGCGAAGGAAGCGGCGGAGCGCGCCGCCAGGGAGGCCAACGGCCGCATGGCCAGTGGGGATACCGAGCGGGCCTTGGAGGACGTGCGCCAGCAGCTGGCCCGTCAGCGGAGCGCGCTCGAGACCGCACAGCGTATCGCACAGGAGGCGCGCGAGCGGCTGAGCCTGGCCGAGCGTGCCAGCGACGCCGTGCAAGGGCAGCTGGCCGCCGAGCGCTCAGCCAGGGAGGCGGCCGAGCTCGCGGCCCAGCAGGCTCGCCAGCAGCTGGCGAAAGAGCAGCAGGGCGCCAAGGATGCAGCCGAGCGCGCGGCCAAGGAAGCCCGCGAGGAAGAGGCGAAAGAGCGGGTCGCCAAAAGGTCGCCACCGCCGCGCCCGCGGCCGGTGCAGTCGTTGCAGTCGGGCAGCAAGCCTTTCATACTCTGGGACCAGTGAAGGCGCGATCGACCGTCTGCAGCATAGTCGACGTTGGCACCGGTATCAGCCGCAACCGCATCCGCTCTTGCCTTCGGCCTTGGTAGTCTCGTCCGCTCTGCAGCAACCCGCATCGGTGTTGGACGGTGAACCGCCGCAACATTCTTGCTTGGCCGTTGCCGGACCAGGTCCACTGCACACGCCGGTCTCCGGCAGCACGAGTTCGACTCGCTGTGCCGCCTCCCGGTCTCCGGCGATGTCTGCGACGATGGAGCGGACTTGCTCGTAGCCGGTGATCATCAGGAACGTCGGTGCCCGGCCATAAGACTTCATGCCGGCGAGATACAACCCGGGCTCGGGCTGCGCCAACTCGCGCGCACCATGCGGCCGTACCGTGCCGCAACTGTGCAGGTTCGGATCGATCAGCGGCGCCAGAGCCGGGGGGCATTCTAGCGCGGGGTCCAGGGCCAGGCGCAGCTCGCGCAGGAACGAATGGTCGGGCCGCAGCCCCGTAGCGACCACCAGCTCATCGACCAGAACGCTTTGGCACTCGCAGCATGATCCGCTCGCGATGCGAAGCTGCTCCCCTGCGCGCTCGATGGCCTGCACGCGGAAGCTAGTCTTGACCGCGACTTTGCCGCTGCGCACGAGGCCGCCGAACAGCGTGCCGAGTGCACCACGCTCGATGAGCTTGTCGTTGGCGCCTCCGCCGAAGGCCTTCTCGGGCCTGTCGCCGCGCAAGAGCCAGATCGGTCGCGTCCCCGGGAGTCGCGCCAGCTCGATGAGGGTGCCGATGGCGGAATGGCCAGCGCCCAGGACGGCAACCGTCTTGCCCGCATAGCGGGCAACGGCCGGCATGCCGTAGGCAATGCGATCTGCATTCTCGCGCTCGCCCTTCGCCGGAAGACCGTTGGCGCCGGCGGGATTGGGAGAGAACCAGGTGCCGGATGCGTCGATCACGGCATCGGCGGTCACGACGGCGCCGCGCCCGTTGACGACGTGCAGCTCGAAGGGCGCCTTATCCCGGCCGGCGGACTTGACCTTGTCGAAGCCGGCGCGTGCGATCGCCACGACGTTGGTGCCGGTGTGAATGTGGTCCACGAGCGGGGTGCGCTTGGCGAGGGGCGCCAGGTATTGGTCGACGAGATCCCCGCCGCTCGGGTAGGCGTCCCCGTCGGGCCTGTTCCAGCCTGCCTTCTCCAGCAGCCGGCCCGCTGCACGGTCGACATTGTAGGTCCAGGGCGAGAACATGCGCACGTGCCCCCACTGGCGCACGGCGTGGCCAACCTCGGGACCGGCCTCCAGCACGATCGGGACCATCCCCCGTTCCAGCACGTGCGCCGCTGCGGCGAGACCCACCGGCCCCGCACCCACGATTGCCACTCTCTTCATGGTGATCTCCGTTCTATCTTCCTGGAAATTTGGAAGATTAAGTCAAAGCCTCATGAGACGGGAGCAGATGAGCCCGTACAGCATTCATCGACGAGGAAGCCGACAAGGTCGTTCATGACCTTGTAGTTGGCGCGGCAGATGAGAGTGGTCGACTCGCGCTCCTGGGTGATCAGGCCCACCATCAGAAGGGTTTTCAGATGGTGCGACAGCGTCGAGGCGGCGATGTCGAGCCGGTCCTGCAGCTTGCCGACGGTCAGGCCGCCTTCGCCTGCCCGCACCAGGAGCCGATAGGCCTTGAGGCGAGTCGGATTGCCCAAGGCTTCGAGATGTGCTGCTGCGTCTTCGAGTTTCATGGCGGCAAGGTAGCAGCGCGTGAGAGGCTCGTCAACGGTATTTCCAGAATATTCGAATGATAGGTGTTTTGGACTCGGTGATGGCCGTGGCTACTCCACGGGAGCCCGCTGAGCTTGGGCAGCGCTCTTCGAAGGCTCGGCGCCCAGCCAGCGACAGACATAGAGCGCCGACACTGCACCGACGAGCTGGGCGATCACGAATGGTGCCACGTCCGCTGGGCGGATACCGGCGAATGTGTCGGAGAACGAGCGGGCAATCGTCACGGCCGGATTGGCAAAGGATGTGGAGGCCGTGAACCAATAGGCTGCGGTGATGTAGAGGCCGACTGCCGCGGGGACAGCACGGCGGTTGGCCCTCTGCGTGAGCAGGATAGTGACGATCAGGCCGAAGGCCGCCACCCATTCGGAGAGCCACTGCGAGGGCCCGGCCCGCACCTTCCCCGAGACTTGCAGCGCCGCTTCGCCGAACATGAGATGAGCGGCGAGCACGCCCAGCATGGCCCCGAGGACCTGGACCACGACGTAGGCGCCTGCCTCCGCAGCGTCGATCTCCTTCTTCAACAGGAACACCCCGGTTACCGCGGGGTTGAAGTGCGCGCCCGAGATGGGGCCGAGCATGGTGATGAGCACGACGAGGATGGCCCCGGTCGGGATGGTGTTGCCGAGCAGGGCGATCGCCACGTTTCCGCCGGCCAACCGCTCCCCCATGATGCCCGAGCCGATCACCGTGGCCAGGAGAAAAGCTGTGCCCAGGAGCTCGGCGCCGAGCCGCTGTCCCTTGGTGGTGCTCTGCATGGATGTCACACCTTCTGCGAGGATGGTCTCGATTTGGCGCGGCCGATCTCGTCAAGCCGTCTTTGCAAGGAGAGCTTGTCGAGCGAGCTGAGCGGGAGACTGACGAAGATGCCGATGCGCTGATTGAGCATCCGGTGGGCATCGGCGAAGGCAAAAGCTCGCTCGGCCTCGTTGCCGGTGGCCATGGAGGGGTCGGGGAGACCCCAGTGTGCGGTCATGGGCTGACCGGGCCACACGGGGCAAACCTCGTTGGCCGCATCGTCGCAGACCGTGAACACGAAATCGAGTGCGGGTGCTTCCGGCGCGGTGAACTCCTGCCACGACTTCGACCGCAGGCCTTTCGTGTCGTAGTTGAGGCGCTGGAGGAGAGAGAGCGCCA
>VBAB01000416.1 GCA_005888525.1 Alphaproteobacteria bacterium | reverse complement strand
GCGGCTGGACTACGTGATGTACACCTGGAAGAAGGGCCCCGACGGCAAGATCACCTACTTCCAGGATTGATCGCCGCAATTCGTCCGGCGCGAGACGGGGAGGCAGCCTGCGGGCTGCCTCTTGTCGTATGGCGCGGTGCCCGTGAGAGGCGGATAGGCAATGGCAATTCCGGGGCTGTCCGTCAGTCGAGCCCGAACTGCTTGATGCCGAGGTTGCGGAACAGCGACTTCAGGATACCCTCGTCCCTGGCATGCGCCGGCGTCTCGTTCTTGACGTAGTCGAACACCTTGCCGTCCTTGAGCCCATACTGGGCGACGCGATCCACTGCACCGAGCGAGCTGAAATAGACAGCCACCACGCGGCGGTCTTTCTCCGTCGGCGCGAAGAACATCGATTGGCCCTCGACACTGGAGATGTAGTAGAAGGCGCTGCCCGACCCGACGCTGGCAGTGGTCGTGGGCGTGCCGAGGCTGGTCTTGACCTGCTCCGAGCTCATGCCGGGCGTGATCTGCGTCAGCTCGCTCTCTTTGAACAGGTGACCGTGTTTGGTTACTGTCTCGGCACAGGCCGTGCATGCGATGCCGACCAGGGCAGCCAGGGCAACACTGCGCAGTCCGGGATATGCACGCGCCAAGGACACTGCGGCTCTGCAGCCGCCTGCCCCCCGCGCGCTGAAAAGACGCCGCATGCTTTCTTGCCGTCCCCAGAGAATCGGTAGTGCCACCACAGATAGACCCGGCTAGCGCAACGTCCACCCCATTGCAACGCGGCTCTCGTCCTAGTCCCCAAAGCCCCCGGCATGCGGACCCCAAGAGACCGAGGAAAATGCCGAGATGCTCACCTGGCTGAAGAGTAGTCGCGATCGCCGGCAAGTTGCACGCTCTCTTTATGGCTCGAGTGTGACAGCAGCGCGCGCGCACAACTTCTACGCACAGTGGGGCGTGCCTGACACAGTGCAGGGCCGTTTCGAGATGGTCGCCCTGCACGTGGCCCTCGTGCTCCGCCGGCTCGACCAGGAAGGCGCAGCCGGTCGGCGCCTTGGGTTAGCCCTGACCGAGGCGTTCGTGGCGGATATGGACGATACCATGCGTGAGATGACCTTCGGCGACCTCGCCGTGCCCCGCGAGATCAAGCGGGCCACGGCTGCGCTATTTGACCGCCACACCGCCTACCTTGCAGCGCTGGCTGTCCCGACCGATATGTCGCTCAGAGCGGCGCTGGAAATCCAGTTGGCCTATCTCGTCCCCGGCGGCCACTTGGATGGGGGCAGGCTGGCGGATTATGTGCACAAATGCGCCAGCGCGCTTGACGCGCAACCGGCCGCGCAGATCCTCGCCGGAGAGATCGCTTGGCCGGGGCCTGCCGGGTCCGGGCCCTTGGGAAGCCTCAGATGACGCGCAAGACCAGCACGACCGCAGAGCTCGCGTGGAATCACGCAGTGCACGATATCCCCGAATCGGGGTTGTCGACGCAGCGCGAGGCGACCCCGGATGAGCTCGCCAGGATCGCCCAGGCCCTCGACCTCATCGTCTGCGCGGGCCTGAACGTGGACTACACCATCGTGCCGACCGTAGGGGGGCACTATCGGCTGTCGGGGCGGCTGCGCGCGGAAGTGAGGCAGGCCTGCGTCGTGACGCTCGAGCCCATCGACACCACCATCGAGGAAGCATTCGAGGCCGTATTCTGGCCGCAGGAGCACATGCCAGCACCGGAGAGCGGTGAGCTGGTCGTCGACGATGAGCCCGAGCGGGAGCCGATTGTCGCGGGGCAGATCGCAGTCGGCCGTGTCGTCTTCGAAAGCTTGGCTGCAACCATCGATCCGTTTCCACGCAAGCCCGACGCGGTCCTCGATTGGCAGTCGCCGAACCCCGCGGATGCCCCCGGCGGCAAGACCGAAAACCCCTTCGCGGTCCTGGCCAACCTCAAGACCAAGGATTGACCGCTCAACCGCGGTTTTCGCCCCTTTGGAGCCGAGTTTCGGCCTCTTCCGCCGTCCTAGAATCTGGTTGTCTCGCAGCCGCAACCGGCTATGGTCGATCGTCTTTGGGGGCACCCGCGGTTGAGGCCGCGCCGGCCAAGCCGGTGCAGGTGAACGAGTCGCGCAACGGCGGACGACAGGGGTCATGGCAGCACCGCGAACCATATCCCTTGACGCCATGGGAGGAGACGCTGGCCCAGCCGTCGTAGTGCCCGGCGCCGCCATCGCCCTCGAGCGCCATCCCGGCGTGACGTTTCTTCTCTTCGGCGACGAGGGCCGCATTGCGCCGCATCTGCTGGAGCATCCTGCCCTCCTCACCCGCTCCCGCATCATCCATACCGATGCGGTCGTGGAGATGCGGGACAAGCCGAGCCAGGCGCTGCGCCGCGGTCGCGGGTCCAGCATGTGGCTGGCGGTCGAGGCCGTGCACAAGGGCGAAGCCGACTTCGTGGTATCGGCCGGCAATACCGGCGCCCTCATGGCCATGGCGAGGCTGGTTCTGACCCCCATGGTGGGCATCGAGCGGCCGGCAATCGCCGGGCAATGGCCGACCCTGACGGGAGCCTGCATCGTTCTCGATCTCGGAGCCAACATCGGCGCCACCGCCGCCCAGCTGGCGGAGTTCGCGCTGATGGGAGCCGCCATGGCTCGCGCCGTCCTGCACATCGAGCGGCCGCGCGTGGGATTGCTGAATATCGGCGTGGAGGAGATCAAGGGCATCGAGGAGGTCAAGCAGGCGCATGCCTGGCTCAAGGAGAACGAGCTGCCGATCGACTACATCGGCTTCGTCGAGGGCGACCAGATCGGCCAGGGGATCGCCGATGTGATCGTCGTCGAGGGTTTCGCCGGCAATATCGCGCTCAAGACTGCCGAAGGCACGGCCAAGCAGATGGCGGCCTGGGTGCGCGAGGCGCTGTCGGGCTCCATCGCCGCCCAGGTGGGGGCATTCCTGGCCCAGCAAGGGTTGCGCGCCCTGAAAGACCGCATGGACCCGCGGCGTTTCAACGGCGGGCCGTTCTTGGGCCTCAACGGCATTGCCATCAAGAGCCACGGAGGCACGGACGCACTCGGCTTCGCCAGCGCCATCGAAGTCGGCTACGACATGGCCGAGAGCCGCGTGGTCGAGCGGCTGGCATCCGATCTGGACGCCTTGCACGGCAAACTGGGCGAACCTCAGCAGGCGCGTGGCTCCTCATGATTGCCGCGCCACAGTTTGACATCTGGGGCCGACTGTCGTTCCTGCACGGAATGCGGAATATGAGGTGAGACGTGGCATTCATTCGATCCGTGATCCGCGGCGTCGGCGCCCACTTGCCCAAGCGCGTCATGACCAACGACGATCTGTCGCGCCTCGTCGATACCACCGACGCTTGGATCCGTGAGCGCACCGGCATCGAGGAGCGCCACATTGCCGAGGAGGGCGAGCTCACCTCCGATCTGGGCATCGCCGCCTCGCGCCAGGCGCTCGTGCGCGCCGGCATCGATCCCGTCGATATCGATCTCGTGGTCTGCGCGACCTCGACGCCCGATCGCACCTTTCCGGCCACCGGCGTGCGCATCCAGGCCGGGCTCGGCATCACCAGGGGCGCTGCCTTCGACGTGCAGGCCGTGTGCTCGGGCTTCATCTACGCATTGTCCATCGCCGACAACTTCCTGAAGACTGGGCAGTTCAAGCGCGCCGTGGTGGTCGGGGCGGAAACTTTCTCGCGCATCCTGGACTGGTCTGATCGCGGCACCTGCGTGCTGTTCGGGGATGGTGCGGGCGCGGTGGTATTGGAGGCGCAGACGCAGCTCGGCAGCCGCGAGGATCGCGGCATCCTTGCCACCCGCATCCGCTCCGACGGGCGCTTCGAGGACCTGCTCTATGTCGATGGCGGGCCCGGCTCGACCAAGACCACCGGCCATCTGCGCATGAACGGCCGCGAGGTGTTCCGCCACGCCGTGCAGAAGATAGCCGGCGTCATAGAGGAGACCCTGGTGATGACCGGCTACGCCCCCGGCGAGGTGGACCTGTACGTGCCGCACCAGGCCAACAAGCGCATCCTCGACGGCATCGCCCATCGCCTGGGCATCGAGCCCGCCAAGATCGTCTACACGCTGGCCAGGCACGGCAATACGTCCGCGGCCTCGATCCCGCTGGCGCTCAATCAGGCGCTCGAGGACCGGCGCTTGACCGAAGGCCGTCTGGTGCTGATGGAGGCCATGGGCGGCGGCCTGACGTGGGGTGCTGCGCTGGCGCGTTGGTGAAAAGTCCACACCGTTCGATTTAAGCGTGCAATTTCAGCTGGTTGTTGTTGACCCCAGAAAATGCGGCCGTTAGCATCTCCCGCGGTAGGGTGTTGGGGAGGGGTAGATTAAAATGGGTGGCAAAACGCTCACACGCGCGGACCTTGCGGAAGCGGTGGTCCAGAAGGTCGGACTACCGCGTAACGAGTCCCAGGAGCTCGTCGAGCTCATCCTGCACGAAATCTCGGCCAGCCTGGCATCGGGACGATCGGTGAAGCTCTCCTCCTTCGGTTCCTTCGGCATTCGCAAGAAGGGAGAGCGCGTCGGACGCAACCCCAAGACGGGCCAGGAAGTGCCCATCACGCCGCGGCGCGTGCTGGTGTTTCGGCCCAGCAACATCATGAAGCAGCGCATCAACGCCGGCTTGATCCGGCGCAACGCCGCCGAGTAGTCGGAAAGCCTTTTTTTGCGGGGGGTCGGCCTTGTCAAAGGCAGTGGAAGCATTTCGCAATATCGGCGAGGTGGCCGTCGAGCTGGGCGTCAAGAAACACGTGCTGCGCTTCTGGGAGGCCAAGTTCCCACAGCTCAAGCCCATGAAGCGCGGGGGCGGACGGCGGCTCTATCGGCCCGGTGACGTGGAGCTCCTGAAGGGCATTCGCCACCTGCTGCAGAACGCGGGCTACAAGATCGAGGGTGTGCAACGCCTCCTGCGCGAGCAGGGCGTCGAGCATGTCAAGCTGGCCGGCGCCAGCTGCGCCGCCGGCGCGGTCCGCCAGTCGCGCGCGGCCCGGCAGTCGCCGCCGTCCGTCGCTGCCAAGGGTGCGCCGCTGCTGCTGAGCGCACCCGAGCTCGGGGCACTGCGAGCCATCGCCGCGGAGCTTGATGCCTGTCAGGCCATCCTCGCCACCACCGTCGCTGGAAGCGGTGGCGCCGACGCTCGACGCGAGCGTGCCGGCTGAGCCTGTCAATTCCTGCGCCCGCCGGTATAAGGGACTGCACGCCACCTTGCCGAGAAGGGGGCTGAACCATGCAGCCGAGACTCGCATGCCGCTGTTGCAGAATCTCATCACCGATCTTGCGGGCATTCGCGTCGGCCATGCGCAGGACCCACGCGTCGCCACGGGCGTGACGGCCATCGTCTTCGATACGGCCAATGTCGCCTCCGCCGTCGCTCAGGGCGGCGGACCGGGCGGTCGCGACACCGCCCTGCTCGAGCCGGAGATGACGGTAGCCGGGATCGACGCCGTGCTGCTTTCGGGTGGCTCGGTGTTCGGCCTGGACGCAGCGGGAGGCGCGATTGCGCTGCTGCGCCAGCAGGGCCGCGGCTTCTCCGTCGGCAGCGTCAATGTCCCGATCGCCGTGCAGGCCACCACCTTCGACCTCCTGAACGGCGGCGACAAGGACTGGGGCCGCATGCCGCCATACTGGGAGCTGGGCTGGCTGGCGACGCAATCCGCAAGCAGCGATCCCTTCGCGCTCGGCACGGCCGGCGGCGGCTACGGCGCCACCACCGCCACCTTCAAGGGGGGCGTCGGATCGGCCAGCGCGGTGACGCCGTCCGGGTTCGCCGTCGGTGCGATCGTCGTGGTCAACGCGGTGGGCTCCACGCTCATCGGGGAGGGACCACATTTCTGGGCCGGTGCCTGCGAGGTCGGCGCCGAGTTCGGCGGTCTCGGCACGCCGGCTCACGTGCCGCCCGAGGCCCTGCGCTTGCGCATGAAGGGTGGCCCGCCGCCCTCCACCACGATTGCTCTCGTGGTCACCGACGCCGTCCTGACCAAAGCCCAGGTCAAGCGCCTCGCCATCATGGCCGACGACGGGCTCGCCCGCGCCATCCGGCCGGCGCACGCGCCCATGGACGGCGACACGGTGTTCGCGGTCGCTACGTTGCAGAAGCCCATGCGCGAGGCGATGCACGACCTCACCGACATCGGCCTCGCCGCCGCCGATTGTCTCGCCCGGGCCGTCGCGCGGGGCGTCTACGAGGCAACCGCTCTGCCGTTCCCCGGCGCGTTGCCGGCCTGGAAGGACCGCTTCGCGGCTCTTGTCCCCAAGAGTCCCGCGTCATGACCCGGTTGCGGTTGATGGTGGCGTGCCTGCTCGCCCTGGCCCTGCTGCTGCTACTCGGCTGGCAGGCGCAGCGCGAGCAGCTCGTCAAGGCCTGCCTGGACAGCGGCGGCGCCTGGACCGGGAACGCCTGCGGCCCCCTGCGCATCCGCCCGATCCTGCAGCGCGATCTGCACCGTTCGTGAAACGCTCATGCTCAATAGCACCGCGTCTGCCACGGCGGGGGGTTGCCATTGGACGTGAACTTCCCGTCCTTGATCGTGTACTCGTTGGTAGCGACGTTCCTGTTGGATATCGCCCGGATGCGGCCGTCGCCTCCCTTGATGAACGAGAACTGCCGGGTTTGCGACAGCGAGTCGAATTTGACCACCAGCTCCAGCGACCCGTCGGCCTTTCTCGTTGCCGACGTGACCAGGCTGGAATCCCTCGCATCGCCGAACTCGCGGTCGTGATAGAGGCTGCCCCCTCGCACCACGTACTTCAGCTCCCCGTCGCTACGGCTCGCCGGCACGCTGCAATCGAGCCTCCAGGTGCCGATCAGACCCCATCTGGACGCGGTCTCTACGGTTGACTGAGCAAGCACAGCCTCGGGCGTGGCGAGGACGGCCAGGAGGAGCAGAGCAAACGGGCGGATGCGAGCATGCATGGCTGTACCCCCAAGAATCAGTCGCCGGACATCGGCCTTGGGCCGAGTATTTGACGGAATATCGCCGCCGCCAAAGCAAATCTTCCGCCGGCCGGCACCGCTGTTTAGAACCGGTCCGCCCGGTAGGGCTCCGGGTCGGTGAACGGGGCCTCCCCCGTCAGCATCTCGGCCAGCAGACGGCCGGTGACGGGCCCCATCGTGAAGCCCAGGTGATGGTGGCCGAAGTTCATCCACAGGCCCTCGTGCTTGGGCCCGCGACCGATCATAGGCAGCATGTCGGGCAGGCAGGGCCGGCGCCCCAGCCACGGCTCCGCATCGATGCGCTCCCCCAGTGGAAAGATCTCGCGCGCCAAGGGCTCCA
>VBAB01000899.1 GCA_005888525.1 Alphaproteobacteria bacterium | reverse complement strand
GCGAGCGAGGCTCTATGGAGCAAAGCCGAAAAGCGCGCGGGTATCTTCGGTCATTGCATCCCACATTTGAGCCTGGTCGGACGCGTCGACGACCTTGCGCCACGCGTCATCATCGCCGGAGTTGAAGTTGGCAGTGACCTCCACCGCTTTCTGCGCGAGATATTTTTCGAGGGCCGGATGCTGAGGGGCCAGGATGGAAACGATGTCGCGCACGGCGGCGTCCATGTCGGCGCGCGCCTTGTGGGAATGAATCCAGTGGATCTTGAGCGGCGAGCTCTTGTCGAGGGATGCCGCCACCCATTCGTTGAGCCACGGCAAGTAGGAATAGAGCACGTCTCGAACCATCCTGCGCGCCAAGCTTTCTCGTCCAAGCTTGCTAAGCGACGGCTCGTACAGCACCGCAGCAGAGGCGGCTGCGGCGCGTGGGTCGCGAACGAGCACGAATACATGCTGGATGCCGCTGTTGATCAGCGTCGTCAGATTGTAGGGCGATGCCGCGAAGTGATCGTGCGTGACGGCGCCTCCGGCCGAGGCGAGGTTCAGCCATCGCGGCACGACGAAGTAGTACGGGAAGTTGCCCGAGCTCACCCGCAGCACCGGAATGTCGAGCGTCGCCGAGATGGTCTGTGTGAGGGATGCGCTCGCCGAGCGCGGCATCGACGCAATAAAGACGAGCGGAATGCCACGACCAACGGCCGCCAACTGGTGCTGGCGGATCGCCGCCGCTTCTGTCTGTTGCTCGGAAAAAATCGGGTTGCCGCCCGCATGAGGCAAGGTGCCGGACAGCTCGAAATGCTCGGCTGCACGCTCCGGCTGACCGAGATGGGCGTAGAGCAAGCCCAGGTGATATTCGAGCGCCTCACGATAATAGTCATTGTCGAGCTCGGGCCGCAGCGTCAGCCCGATCGCATCGAGCAGGACCTCGTTGGCGACCCGGTTGCCCTTGATGTTGCGGACGTATTGCGCGTAATCGCCGGCATTGACCAGATCGAAGTGCCTTGCCTCGACATAGGCCGCCCCGAGCCTGAAGGCCAACGAGTATGGCATGCTTGTGGACTCCATAGTCGACAGGCTGATCGAGGTGGTGAATGACGGCGCATGCCCGCTCGGCGCTGCAATCGGATCAGATAGCTTCGTCGAGTTCAAGCATCGACTGCGATGATGCGCCCAGCGAAGGAGCGAGCGATGCGCGTGTACAGGAAGATGGAATCGATACCCCGCGCGCGCTCACGCCATCGTCGCTAGATGCGGGACGAGATGGTTTGGGCATCTCGCTGCTCCGGCCTCCACGCCGCTTTCTCGCTCACTTCTCGGCGATCGCCTTCAGGTTGGCGAGACCGGCCTCGAAGTCCTGGCCGACCATCTTGTCGACGTCGAGGAACACGTGCACGATCTTGGCGATGTAGGGCACGTGGCCGTTCATCGCCCAGGTTACGTTGGTGGAATCGCCCTTCGGCTCCAGCGTGAACACGACGATGTTGTGCGCCTTCAAGGGCGCGAGCATATCCAGCTCGAGCGTGACCTTGGAGGGCGGGGAAGAGTCCGCAATCGCCAAACGTCCCTTGCCGACATTCTTGTCGCCGTCCCATTCGTACACCGCCCCCTTCCCGCTCGGGGCACCGCTGTAGGGTCCTTCTTCTCGTACGGCGACCAGGCCGCGAAGCTGCGCAGGTCGTTGAGGAGAGGAAAGATCTTCTCCGGCGGCGCCTTGATGCTCGCCGCCCGCTGCACGCGAAACGTGTCGGGCTTGGTCGCCGCGAATGCGAGGACCCCGGCGATGCCGACGACAATGATGGCAAAGACAATCCCTAAAATCTTGAGCATTGTTCCCCTCCTAGTCTTGCGGCATCCGCTCTTGCGGAAAGAGGTGTCGATAGGGCTCTGCCTCCTTCAGCGTTCGCGCAACCGACGGACGGCCCATCAGGCGGTCGAGATATGCCGCCGCGTGCTTGTAAGTGCTCGTGAATGGCGTGATCAGGTTGGCATAATACAGGGCGGGCACGGCCGCGCAGTCGGCCGTGCCGAAACTCTCGCCCATCGCCCACGTCTTCGTTGCCATGTCGCCGTCGACCATGCCCAGCGCGGTCTGCAACTGCACCTTCGCTTGCTCTACGCCGAAGGCATCGCCCTTTCCCGGCGGCCGAAGCCTGTCGCCGACGACTTTCTGCATCGGCAGCTGCAGGTACAGATCGAAAAAGCGATCACGCATGCGCGTCTGGCGGGCGAGATCCGGATCGGCGGGCAGGAACCGCGTCTTGCCGGGGTAATGCTGGTCGAGGTACTCGATGATGATGCTCGACTCCGGCACCATCCGATCCCGCGCCTCGTCACGCAGCACGGGGAACTTGCCGATCGGCCACAGCTTCTTGAACTCCCCCGCCGCAGCGGCATTGCCGAGATCGACGATATGCGGCTCGAACGGCGTGCCGTTCTCGTAGAGGGCGATGAGCACCAGACATGCACGATCACTCCGTTCGCTGGGGCCACCGTGGTTGCGGCGACGTGGCATGCTCAAGCGCTCGCATCAGGGTGTCATCCCGGGCCTTGTCTGCCCTCGGACTTGTTCCGAGGGTGCCGGGATCCATCTATCGATTTGCTGCGCTGGTTGCGAATGGTTGGATCCCGGTGACAAGCACCGGGATGACAACCGTATCCAATAGAGCCACTTCCTAGGCCTTCTTGGCGAGGTAGGCCGCCAGCTGCTCCATCGTCCCGGTCCAGCCGCCGCGCATGCTGTCGTGGTTGGTGTCGAACGTCTTGCGCTCTTCTGCCGTCGCGTGCAGCGGCGACCAGCGGACCGTGAACTTGGTCTTGCCGCCTGGCTGATCCTCGAACGTGAAGACCGACAGCATCTGCAGCGGCCACGTCTTGTGCAGCGGATGCCGGGTGGTGCCACCGGCCTCGTCCGAGAAGGAGTTCACGAACACGATCCGCTCGGGCGGAGAGATTTCCCGATACACCATCTTGCCCCACATGGGCGTGCCATCCGGCGCCATCATGCCGTAGTGGTAGGTGCCGCCCGGACGCAGATCCATTTTCGAGGCGATCACCTTGAAGCCCTTCGGGCCCCACCACTGCTTCATGCGCTCCGGATCGGTGAAGCACTTCCACACGAGCTCGCGCGGTGCGTCGAACACGCGCGAGATGACGAATTCAATCTGGTCGGCCGCCGTCTCGGGCGGCAGCGCGATGACCATCCAGCCCATGCCGAAGCGATCGGCGACCATGCCGAAGCGCGGGGAGAAAAAGGTTTTGCCCAGCGGCATCTGCACCTGCCCGCCGTCGGCCAGCGCATTGAACATGCGGTCGGCGTCAGCCTCATCCTTCGCCGAGAGCGACAGAGCGAAACCTTGAAACATCGGCTTGCCTTGAGCGCGGCCGTCGGACGCCATGATCTGGGTGTTCCCGATGCGGAAGCAGGAGTGCATGATCTTGTCCTCGTTTCCGGGCTCGCACATGCCGGGGTGCGGCTCGGGGCTCTGCTTGAAGCGCATCATCACCTCCACCTGCGCGCCGAGCGTCTTCTTGTAGAATTCGATGGCTTCCTCGCAGCGGCCGTCGAAGAACAGATAGGGCTGCACCTTGGCGGAGGCTTGGTTTTGCTCTTGCATGGCTTGTCCTTTCTGAGTTGGTGGTG
>VBAB01000415.1 GCA_005888525.1 Alphaproteobacteria bacterium | reverse complement strand
TGATCTCGCATTTCAGCTCGGCGCTGGTGGCCGGGCGGCTGCTCGGTCTCGACGCCGACGCGCTCACGCGTGCGCAAGGCATTGCCGCCTCGACGGCCGGAGGCGTGCAGGTGTTCCTCGAGGAGGGCGCATGGACCAAACGGCTGCATCCGGGCTGGGGCGCGGTTGCGGGCATCACCGCTGCGACGCTGGCAAAGAACGGCTTCTTCGGCCCATCGCGCGCCTATGAGGGCCGGTTCGGCCTGTTCGAGACGCACCTGCAGGAGCACGCCGCGGAGGTCGACCTGGGGCGTATCACGGCCGGCCTCGGCACGGCGTGGGAGCTGCCCGATACCTCGATCAAACCCTACCCCATCTGCCTGTACGGGAAACTAAAGCCTACGTCGGACAGCCTCGCCGAGGTGCGCGTGCGCATACCGAGGGACACGCTGCCGATCGTGGCCGAGCCGGTCGTCGTCAAGACTGCGCCCGCCAACGACTACGACGCCAAGTTCAGCGCCCAGTACGTGGTTGCCACCTGTCTGCTCAAGGGCCGGATCGGCCTCGCCGAGCTCGAGCCGGAAGCGCGCAACGATGCCGTGGTGCTCGCTCTCGCGCGCCGCGTCGTGGTCGAGGCAGATGCGGAGTCCGGCTATCCCAAATATATGTCCGGCGGCGTCAGCCTCATTACCGCCGACGGCCGACGGCATGACGAATATGTGCCGATCAACAACGGCTCCGGCGAGCGGGCGCTGGATGCGGACGGCATCGCCGACAAGTTCTTTGCCTCGGCCGTGCTGACCGTGTCTCACGCCAAGTCCGTCCGCGTGCGCGACGCGATCCTGGCGCTGGAGACCATCCAGGTGGCAGAGCTTGCGGCGGCCTTGCGCAGAGACTGACGGGCCGCGGTCAAAGCGGAGCGCGCAGTAGGGTGGCAAGCGCCGGCGGCAGGGGGAGCATCCCTACGACCAGGTCCGTGTTGATCGATACGGCGCACGCCCCCACGATCGACACGACGGAGCCGATGACGACCACCGCGCCGAACAGCTCATGATGCGGGTTGAAGAGGTACGCGAAGAGGAACCGGAAGACCAAAGAGAGCTGCAGCAGGGGAACGACGAGCATGATCGGGGCCACGGCGAGGGCCGAATAGAGGAAGCCCTGGGCCGCGGCCACGAAAACGCCCGAGTAGACGAACCAGCGGGCGCTTTCGCGACTGACCTGCATCACATTGCGTCGCAAGGACGGAATGAAGAGCCCGAGCGCGACTGCGCAGGTCGCTGCGGCGTAGGCGATCAGTCCTCCGACAACTCCGCCGAGCGGTCCTGCGTCGTAGAGCGCTTGGCGAATGATGACCGGCGACGTGCCGTACATGAGCGCCGCCATCGACGCAAAGAAGAAGCCCGTCGCAACGCGCGGCGAAAAGCTCTCGGCACTGCCGCGCTTCTCTTCGGCAGAGGGTTGTGTGGCGCGCTGCGTGACGAGAGAGCCGGCGACCATGAGAACACTGCCGGCCACCTGCAGGATCGTGCAGGGCTCACGCAGAACGACCACCGCCAGGATCAGCGTCACAACCGCGTTCAGCTGCATGACGGGCGCGGTCAGATTTACCCCGGCCGCCTGGCTCGCGCGGAAATTGCAGTATCGCCCGATCACGAAATGAATCACGCCTGCGGCGGAGAGAGCGGCCAGCGTTGAAGCCGTGATGCGATTGAGGCCAGCGAGAGCGCCGGTCACGAACGCGACGGCAAGAAAGCACAGCAGGCCGACCGGAATGCTGGTGACCATGCCCTGCGCCGGCGTGCCGGTGATCACGCCCCGGCGGCCCGTGGCGTTGGTCAGGGCGAACGTCGCAGCCGAGAGAACAGCCAAGATCGCGCCCAGCAGATGCACAGGATTTTCTCCCCGGCAGGCTCTTGTTGTCCAGGGCGCGGCGCTTGCTCGCGCCGATCGCCACCGGCCATTTTGTGCGGCGAAGCTAACGGGCGCTCTGGGCCCGTCAAGGTTCGTCGCTTCTCGGGGATGATCTCAGCGTTCGGCCCGATAATGCACGCGACCGTCGAACAGGCGGCGGGCGGTGCGGTAAACGGCGGCGTACTCGGCGTGGGGCTGGCCGCCCGTGGCCTGGCCGATCCTGGCATCGACGACGATGACGCCTGAGGCGTGGCCGATCCGGATCTGGCTCGTGCCCTCGGCCAGCCGGCGCGCCATCTCGTGGGGGATCGAGCCGGGGATGCGGGTCGCGACGGCGAGGCAAAGCGCGCCCGTGAGCGGCGTGGCGCGATGCGCCTGTCCGTTCGACATCATGCGCACGGCGATGTCCACCGACAGCACGCTCATCGCTACGGGCGGCGCTAGGAAGGCAACAATCGGCACACTCAGATTGCCGGCCTTCTCGATGTCGGGCGCGATCCCCATCGCCACCGAGGCCGCTCGGCGGATGGCCTCCAGCTTGGCCATCAGCTGCGAATTCCCCTCGATTTCGGTCGGCGGCTCGGTGGCGGTCGCGCCGATCGCCTCGGCAGGCACGAACACGCACGGATTGGCGGCATCGATCATGCTCACCGGCATGCGGCCCACGCCCGGTACCTCCAGCATGTCGGCGGCCTTGCCGGTGGGAAGCAGCTTGCCGGTCTTGGCGCCGCCGGGCTCCATAAACTCGAGCCGGATGGGCGCTCCGGTGCCAGCCACGCCGTCGAGCGCCATGTCGCCCGCCACGGCGGCCTCATCGCCGTCCATGCCGAACCGCGAGACGATGATCTTCTTGGTGTTGGTGTTGTGGATGCGCACAACCGCCTCGCCGCTGCGCGGCTTCGCTACCAGCCCCTCGTCCACAGCGAAGGGGCCGATGGCGGACGACATGTTCCCGCAGTTGCTGTTGTAGTCGACGCGCGCCTTGTCGATCAGCACCTGCGCGAACGTGTAGTCGACGTCGGCGTCGGGGTGTGTCGGCGGGCCGATGACGCACACCTTGGACAGGGACGATACGCCGCCGCCCATGCCGTTGAGCTGCCGCATGTTCGGATCCGGCGAGCCGATCACGGAAAGGAATATCGGCTCCCATTCGGCGCGTGAGGCGGGCAGGTCGCGGGCATGGAAGACGATGGCCTTGGACGTGCCGCCGCGCATGAACACGGCCGGTAGCCTCTTCTGTGGCATGGATCACCTCGTATCCGGTATCCGCATCTCAATTCCCCGGCAGCCCGTGCAGCTCGCTTACGAACACGTCCTTCCAGGTCGCCGGCTTCACCTTGAGCAAGCCGACGCGGTGCATGAAATTCGCGTAGATCATGACCCCTTCGGGCACAAGCGTGAAGCGCAGATCGGGGTCGTTGATGATGCGGAGGATTTCGCCCTCCGGCGACTTCACCCTGGCAGCGCGCACGTAGATCTGTGCGGCCTCGGTCTTGTTGGCGGCGATGAACTCGACGGCTTCCTTCAGCGCCGCCACGAAGCTTGCCGTCAGCTTCGGATTGGCCGCGCGGAACTGCTCGGTCGTGAACGCCATGATCGTGGTCACGTGGCCGAACAGCTCGACCGAGTTGAAGACCTTGTGAATTCCCGGATGATCGAGCTCCATGTAGGAGAACGGCGCCGAGGCAACGTGGGCGGTGATCTCGGTCTTGCTGGACAGCATGGCGGCGACGGCATCGGGATAGGGCAGGCTGATGGTGAGGTGGTCCAGTCGCGCGTATTCCTTGTCACCGAATTCCTTGGCGACCGCCATCTGCAGGATGATGGCCCCCAGCGACGTCTTGATGCCGGGCACCGCAATGCGGTCCTTCTCCGTGACATCGCGAAGGGATTTCATTGCGGGGTTGCGGCTGGTCATGGTCATGCCGCCGGAGGCCGAGCCGCCGAGGCCGATGACCTCGAGCTTCGGATTGCCCTTGGCCTTTGCCCACAGTGTGAGGAAACCGCCGGTGCCGGTGGAGGCGATGTCGATCGTGCCGGCGAGGACGGCATCGTTGATGTGGTTGCCGCCGTCCACCAGGAGAAACTCGACCTTGATGTCGCCGAGGCCGGTTGCCGTCGTCTGCTTCTGCAGCAGGCCCTTCGCCTCCATGACATAGAGCCACCCGCAGCAGGCTCACCTCGGCCTGTGCGCCGATCGGGGCGCCGAGACCGAGGACCAAGGTGAGCACCATCCCCAGCACTGTCGTGGCATGCGCCATCGGTGGACCTTTCCGTCTGTTCCGATGCGGCGGAGCGGATTAGTGTTGCGCGTCGATGGGCAGAGAGCAAGCAACGACAGAGAAGGAAAGTCGGAATGGCCGCTGCCGACCTCGGCTGCGTCGACGTGTTGGTGATTGGCGCCGGCAACGCGGCAGCCAATGCGGCGCTGCAGGCACGCGAGATGGGCGCCACCGTCGCCATGCTGGAGACGGCGCCGAAACAGGCTCGCGGCGGTAACTCGGCCTTCACCGGCGGTGCCTTCCGCTTCGCGTTCGGCACTGTCGAGGACCTCGTCGCGCTCGCCCCGGATATTCGCGACCTCGACCTCGCCAACGTCGATTTCGGCAGCTACACGGCCGAGCAGTACTACGACGACATGCATCGGTTGACCGAGTACCGCTGCGACCCTGATCTGACGGATGTCCTCATCGGCGAGAGCTACGCCGCGGCGCTGTGGCTCAAGAAGCAGGGCATTCGCTTCCAGCCCGCACTCGGCCGGCAGGCGTTCAAGGTCGACGGCAAGTTCAAGTTCTGGGGCGGGCTCGCCTGTCACCTGCTCGGCGGCGGCGCGCAACTCGTCAAAACGCTGCACGAGGCCCTCGAAAGGGTCGGCATCCAAGTACTTTACGATACGACCGCCGTAGCTCTCATCCGCGCGGATGGCGGGGTGCAGGGCGTGCGCGCGCGCCAGCGTGGCGAGGACATCGAGCTGCGTGCCAAGGCCGTGGTGCTGGCTTGCGGCGGCTTTGAATCGAACCCGGAGATGCGCGCCCGCTACCTCGGGGCAAACTGGGACCTCGCCAAGGTCCGCGGCACTCGATTCAACAATGGGCAGGGCCATCGCATGGCCATCGAGCTTGGAGCCGCCACCCACGGTCATTGGTCAGGTGCCCATGCCGTGCAATGGGACATGAATGCGCCACCCTACGGCGACCTCACCATCGGCGACCGCTTCCAGAAGCACAATTATCCGTTCGGCATCATCGTCAACGCTCGCGGGCAGCGGTTCGTCGACGAGGGGGCCGACTTTCACAGCTACACCTACGCCAAGTACGGGCATGAGGTGCTGAAGCAGCCGGGCCTGTTCGCCTGGCAGGTGTTCGACCAGAAGATCGTCGGCCTGCTGCGCGAGGAGTATCGCATCGCCCGCATCACCAAGGAGACGGCCGATACCTTCGAGGAGCTGGCACCGAAGCTCACGGGTGTCGATGCGAAGGGCTTTCTCGAGACGGTGCGCGCGTTCAACGCCGCGCCGCGTCCCGACGTGCCGTTCAATCCCAACATCCACGACGGGCTTGCTACCCGCGGCCTCGCCATCGACAAGAGCAACTGGGCCAATCGGCTCGACGTCCCGCCCTACCACGCCTACGGCGTCACCACCGGCATCCAGGTGCATGTTGGCGATGCCGGCCCCCGTGACATAGACCACCTCGAACCCCAGCTCCTCGATCGCGCGGGCGAACAGCGCGTTCGCCGTGCCAGGCGCCTGCACGGCCGCGCGCCGCGCGACGATCTGCTTGAGGTGGGTGGTCGATTTCATCGGTGCTCTCCGCAGCATGCTGTGGTCCTGAAAAGCTTCGGCTTACATGAAGCCGCAGCGGCATCCGCACACGCTGTCATCCCGGCACTTGTTGCCGGGATCCATCATTCCGCTTGCTCCGGCGCTTGCTGATGGATGGATCCCGGTGACGAGCACCGGGATGACAGCCGAGTGCTATTGCGGAGGACGCCGATGAAAACGACGAACCAACTCAAGCAGATCGTCGCGCGGCGCGCAGCCGTGCAGGCGCCCGGCACGGCGAACGCGCTGTTCGCCCGCGTGATCGAGGAGCTGGGATTCGAGGTGGTCTATGTCACGGGAGCCGGCATCGCCAACATGCACCTGGGTGCGCCCGACATCGGCCTCACCACCCTCACCGAGATCGCCGACGCGGTGGCCGCGATTGCCGACGCCGTGGCGCTGCCGCTGATCGTCGACGCCGATACGGGGTTCGGCAACGCCGTCAACATGGTGCGCACCGTGCGCGTGCTGGAGCGCGCCGGCGCCGCGGGACTGCAGATCGAGGACCAGGTATTTCCCAAGAAGTGCGGCCACTTCGCCGGCAAGGACGTGATCCCGCTCGACGAGATGGTGCAGAAGGTGAAGGCCGCGGTCGACGCGCGCCGCGATCAGGACCTGCAGATCATCGCCCGCACCGATGCCCGCGCGGTCGAAGGCCTGGATCGCGCGATTGGGCGGGCGCACGCCTACATCGAAGCCGGTGCCGATGTGGCCTTCGTGGAGGCTCCCACCAGCTTGGCCGAGCTTGCCCGCGTCACACGCGAGATCAAGGCCCCGCACGTGGCCAACATCGTGTTCGGAGGCAAGACGCCCGATCCCGGCCAGGCCGAGCTGGCGAAGCTGGGGTTCTCGCTGGTGCTCTACGCAAATGCGGCACTCCAGGCTGCGGTGAAGGCTGCGATGGATGCGCTGGGTGCCCTGAAGCGTGATGGGTCGCTCGATGGCGTGCGCGAGCAGCTCGTCTCCTTCGAGGAGCGGCAGCGTATCGTGAAGAAGCCGACCTGGGACGCGCTGGAATCCAAATTTCAAGCCGCCAGCGGCAAGGGCGTCGCGTAAAGCGCCATCTGCCCAGGGGCAAGACTGTGGAGTGAGACATGGCCAGCTTGGGCACCTTCGGCCTGGACGTCGGGATCTACGGCCCGCTGGCCAATCCACAGACGATCCTGCAATTGGCTCAGCATGCCGAGACCGTAGGCTTCGAGTCGATCTGGCTCGCCGATCACGTGGCTTTCCCGGTCTCGTTCAAATCGGAATATCCCTACAGTGCCCAGGGTAATTTCCCATCACGCCTCTCCGATCCGCTCATGGAGCCCGTTGCCACCATGGGTGTGCTCGTGGGCGCGACCAAGCGCGTGCGCATCGGCACGGCCGCGCTGATCATGCCCTATCGCAACCCCGTGCTGTTGGCGCGCATGCTGGTGACGCTCGATCACTTCTCTGGCGGCCGCATCGTGCTGGGCGCCGGCGTCGGCTGGCTGGAAGAAGAGTTCAACGTCCTCGACCCCCTGCCTTCGCCAGCGCCGCCCCGAATGCCCCACCGACCCCTCCTGCGCCGACTACCGCGATCCGCATCGTGTCATTCCCTGCCGCGCTATTGCACCAACGCAATTGGAAGCGTCCCGCACCCTGCCCACGGGGGGCAAGCCCCAATCCGCCCCAATCTGCGACACGTCGATCTTGCCGGCTGCTGCGGCGCGTCGTCAGGCACGGCAATGGCTGGCTGGCGGTCTCTGCCCCTCCAGAGAAATTGCGGGAGCGCCTGGTCATGCTGGAGCAACTAACAGCAGAGGCCGGCCGGCAGATGCAGGACTTTTCGCTCGTGTACAAGGCGTTCCTGAGCATCGGCGAAGCGAAGCGCGGCCCCTTCGATGCGCGCGAGCCCGGCACCGGCTCCCTGGTCGAGATCACCGACGACATCAAGCGCCTCTTCGATCTCGGCTTCCAAAAGATCATCGTGCGCTACCGCGGCAACAGTGCCGCAGATCAGATGCGCCAGATCGACCGCTTCGTGGGCGAGATCGTCCCGAAGGTGTAACCTGACCCGAGCCGACATCATGCGCGCCGCAGCAGCCGGCAAGATCGACGTGTCGCAGATTGGGGCGGATTGGGGCTTGACCCCCGTGGGCAGGGTGCGGGACGCTTCCAATTGCGTTGGTGCAATAGCGCGGCAGGGAATGACACGATGCGGATCGCGGTAGTCGGCGCAGGAGGGGTCGGTGGGGCATTCGGGGCGGTGCTGGCGAAGGCAGGGGGCGACGTGACCTTCATCGCGCGCGGCGCCCATCTGGCGGCGATGCGTGCAAGCGGCCTGAGAGTACTGAGCCCGCGCGGAGATGTGCATCTCAGACCCACCGAGGCCACCGACCAACCGGCGAGCATCGGCGCGGTCGATTTCGTATTGTTCTGCGTCAAGCTGTGGGACGTGGAAAGTGCCGGCGCCGCCATCCGGCCGCTGATTGGGCCGTATACGGCGGTCATCCCGCTGCAGAACGGGATCGACGCGAGCGAGCGGCTGGTCCCCATCCTCGGCAAGGAGGCCGTGATGGGCGGCGTGGCGCAGATCAGCGCCACCATTGCCGAGCCCGGCGTGATCCGCCAGACCGGCACCTTCATGCGTCTGGTGTTTGGCGAGCTGAACGGCCGTCCGAGCCAGCGCGGCGCGGCCTTCCATGCGCTGTGCCAGAAGGCCGGCTTCGATTCGGTGAACAGCGATGCGATCCTCACCGCCCTGTGGGAGAAGTTCGTCCTGCTCGCCACCAACAGCTCCGTAGTCGCCCTGACGCGCCTGCCGTTCGGCAAGCTACGCGATGATCCCGACGTGTTTGCCTTGTTCGCGAAGGGATACGCCGAAGTTGCCGCCGTAGGCCGCGCTCGCGGCATCGCGCTTCCGGTGGAGCTAGAGGCCAAGGCACTCCAGGGCACGCGCACCTTCCCGCCCGAAATGATGCCCTCGATGGCCGTCGATCTGTTGCGCGGCAACAGGTTGGAGCTGCCGTGGCTCGCCGGCAAGGTGGTGGCGCTGGGCCGCGAGCTCGGCGTGCCGACACCGACGTTCGACGTCATGTACGCGGCGCTGAAGCCGTACGCCAACGGTGCGCCGGGCTGAGGCGTTCGCGTGGTCGCCGCGGGCGGGATTAGTGCGTCGGCGAGAAAGAAGCCGGGCGCATGACCTTGTTGTCCTGCATCAGAACCATTCCCTCGGTGAGCGATAGGAACTCGCCCCAGGCCGGGTCGGCGTCGCGCGCCGCCCGCTTCTTCTCCAGGTCGGCAAGGCTGTCGTAGCGCCACAGATGCACGACCTGATTGAGCGGACCGATCTGGCTCATGTAGTAGCCCATCAGCTCGAGACCGTGCCGCTGCATCACCGGCAGCGCGTGCTTCTCGAACAGCTCCAGATACTTCGCCATTTTGCGCGGGATCAGCGTGTAGGTGCGGACATCGACGATCATCTGGACGGCTCCTGCAGGTGCGACCTGCGGCAAGATATGCATCGGCAGCCTCGGGCGTCCATCCGTATGCGTGGGGAGGCATGCCTGTACCGGCCTCACCCCACACCGGCCATGCTGCTGCCGCATGGACCGCCCGCAAAGATTGAGGTTTGACGCCGGCGTCTCGCCTCATCACCATGGCCCCAATCAATCGCCGGGAGGAAGCCTCATGGCCAAGACGAAGTTCGGCGTTTTCAGCCTGAGCCAATTTCCTGACTTGGCGAAGGTGGTCGAGAGCTTCGACAACGACCTGGGGTTCTTCGAGCTGGCCGAGCAGCTGGGCTACGACAAGGTGTGGATAGCGGAGCACCTGTTCTCGACCTACGGTCTAGTCACCTCCACGCAGGTCTATGCCGCAGCCATCGCCCAGCGCACCAAGAAGATCCGCATCGGCATGGCGGTGTGCGCGATTCCCTTCAATCATCCCCTGCGCACTGCGTCCGACTTTGCGCTCGTCGACATCCTGTCCCATGGCCGGCTCGATTTCGGAGTGGGGCGCGCCTATCAGCCGCACGAGTTCGTCGGCCTCGGTGTGCCCATGGACCAGAGCCGCGAGATGCTGGCGGAGGGCCTCGACATCGTCTTGAAGTCGTGGACGCAGGAGAAGATCGCCTATCGCGGCAAGTTCTGGACCATCCCGGAGCCGGTCGAGCTGCTGCCCAAGCCCATGCAGAAGCCGCATCCGCCCGTGTACCAGGCGACCATCAGCCCGGAGAGCTTCGAGCAGGCGGCGCGCGCCGGCGTCAATCTGCAGATGGCCTCGCCATTCACCTACCGCACCTACCG
This sequence comes from Alphaproteobacteria bacterium, assembly GCA_005888525.1. Taxonomy (GTDB): domain Bacteria; phylum Pseudomonadota; class Alphaproteobacteria; order Rhizobiales; family Hyphomicrobiaceae; genus AWTP1-13. Next base: position 5,143 of record VBAB01000415.1, on the reverse strand, counting down.
CGAGCGGTGGATGGATGAGCTCGAGAAGAACTGCGCACACTTCGACAAGGCGTGCCGGGACATGGACCGCGATCCGAGGAAGGCCGAGCGCATGCTGCTGCTGCCGTTCTTCGTGCACGAGGACGCCAGGCAAGCGCGCGAGATCTATAAGGCGCACGTCGAGTGGTTCTACGCCAAGGTGACGGCCAACCAGCTCGCCGGCGCACCGCAGACGGGAGAGATCAAGGGCTACGAGCTCACCATGCGCGAAGGCAAGAAGACGCGCGAGATGGGCTACCTCTCCTTCGACAAGCTGCACCAGTATGGCGCCTGCATCGCCGATGATCCCGAAACCTGCGTCGCCAAGCTGAAGGAGATGAAGCGCCGCTTCGGCATCACCGAGTTCGTGTTCTGGTTCAACATCGGCGGCATCGACAAAGGTCACGTCGAGCGGGCCATGAAGCTCACGGCCGAGAAGGTGATGCCCTACGTTTGAGATTGGTTGGAGGAAACGAGAATGCAGCTCGGGTATGTCGGTCTCGGTAACATGGGCGCGGCGCTGGCGCGTCGACTGCTGCGCAAGGACAAGATGCGCGTCTACGACCTGCGGCCGGAGACGATGGCGAGACTCGCCGATCAGGGCGGCATCGCCAGCCAGAATCCCAAGGCGCTGGCGGCGCAGAGCGATCTGGTGATGACGTGCCTGCCGACGTCCAAGGAGGTGCAGCAGGTCATCTTCGGCAGCGACGGTCTGGCCTCGGGATTGAAGAAGGGCGCCGTCATTGCCGACATGACGACGGGTGATCCCAACGCCACCCGCGAGATGGCCAAAGAGCTCGCCAAGTCGGGCATCACGCTGATCGACGCGCCCGTCAGCGGAGGCCCGCACGGCGCCGACGCCGGAACCATCGCCATCATGGTCGGCGCGCCGGCCGACGTCTATGCGCGCGTCCAGCCTGTATTCGAGGCCATCAGCCCGAATATCTTCCATTGCGGCGACGTCGGCACCGGCCACACCATGAAGCTCGTCAACAACGTCGTGGCCGCCAGCGTGCGCATGGCCACTTTCGAGGCGGTGACGATGGGCATCAAGAACGGCCTCACCCTCGAGACGTGCGCTCGCGTGCTGGCGAAGGGATCGGCGCGCAGCTACACGACCGAGATCACCTTGCCCAAGTTCGTGAAGGGCGAGCTGAAGACCAATTTCACGCTCGGCCTGATGCACAAGGATGTGCGGCTGGCAACGGAGCTGGGCGTCGCCAGCGCATCACCGATGCCGGTCTGCAACTTGGTGCGCGAGATCTTCCAGATCGCCGTGAACGACCAGGGGGCAGACGCGGACGTCAATACCCTCATTCGCCTGCACGAGCGCCAGTCAAAGGTGGAGTTTGCGCCGAAAGGCTAGCTGAGCCGAGGAAGACAGAGAGACCCGACATGCCGGCAGCGAAATCCAAGGCTACGAAGCTCGATGTGGTCATCGTGGGCGCGGGCGTTGGTGGGCTCTACGCCGTCCACCGTTTGCGCAAGCTCGGCCTTAAGGTCCGCGCCTACGAGGCCGGCAGCGGGGTCGGCGGCACGTGGTTCTGGAACCGCTATCCGGGCTGCCGCTGCGACGTCGAGAGCATGGAGTACTCGTATTCGTTCTCCAACGAGCTGCAGCAGGAATGGAAGTGGCCCGAGCGCTACGGCACGCAACCTGAGATCCTGCGCTACGTCAATCACGTCGCCGACCGGTTCGATCTGCGGCGCGATGTTCAGCTCGACACGCGCATAAGGTCGGCCACTTTCGACAGCAAGGCCAACCTGTGGACGCTCAAGACCGATAAGGGCGAAACCGTCACGGCGCCATTCTGCATCATGGCGACCGGCAATCTTTCGACACCGCGCACGCCGAGCATCCCGGGCCTGAAGAGCTTCAAGGGGAAATGGTACCACACGGGCCTGTGGCCCCACGCGGGCGTCGATTTCACCGGGCTACGGGTGGGCGTCATCGGCACCGGGTCGTCGGGCGTGCAGATGATCCCGCACATCGCCAAGCAGGCGAAGCACCTCTACGTGTTTCAGCGCACGGCCAACTTCAGCCTGCCCGCCCGCAACGCGCCGCTCGATCCCGAGAAGGAGCGCAAGCACAAAGCCGAATATCCCGAGCGCCGCCGCGCGGCCTACGACACGCCGTTCGGGATCGCCGGATTTCCGCCGCCGGAAAAATCCGCGCTCGAGGCAACGGAAGAGGAGCGGCGTCACGCCTACGCGGCGAAGTGGGCCGAGGGCGGCAGCATCAGCTATCTCTACGCCTACAACGACCTGCTGGTGAACAAGGCCTCCAACGACACAGCGTCCGAGTTCGTGCGCGAGAGGATCCGCGCCACAGTCAAGGACCCCAAGACTGCGGAGCTGCTCTGCCCCACCGATCACCCGATCGGCACCAAGCGTCTCATTCTCGATACCGAGTATTACGAGACCTACAATCGCGACAACGTCACGCTGGTCGACATCAGGAGCGCGCCGATCAAGGCGATCACGCCCAACGGGCTGCACACAACCGACGCCGAGTACACGCTCGACGCCATCGTCTTCGCCACGGGTTTCGACGCCATGACCGGAGCCATGAAGGAGATCGATATCCGCACCGACAAGGGCGCGACGATCGAGGAAAAGTGGGCGGACGGCCCGCGCACTTACCTCGGAATCATGATGGCCGGGTTTCCCAATCTCTTCATGGTCACGGGGCCGCAAAGCCCCGGCGTGAAAAGCCAGATGATCCTCAGCTGCGAGCAGCACGTCGATTGGATCGCGGATTGCCTGCAGCACCTGCGCGACAAGGGACTGCAGCGCATCGAGCCGGAGAAAGCCGCCGAGGATGCCTGGGTGCAGCACACCAACGAGGTGGCTGACAGCACGCTCTATCCCCTGGCGAACTCGTGGTACACGGGCGCCAACATCCCCGGCAAACCGCGCGTGTTCATGCCCTACGTCGGCGGCGTGACGGCGTACAAGAAGAAATGCGACGAGGTTGCAGCCAGGGGCTACGAGGGTTTCATGCTGGCGGTGTGAGGCCCTGCGGTCGCATGCTACAATTGCATTAAAGGCAATGAGAGGAGGAACGTCTCATGGCAGCTCAGTCGAACATCTACGCTGGCGTGGCCGGCTATGTCGGGCGCCCGGACGAGAAGGGCAGCGTCGGCGTCTTCCGCCGTGCCGCCGACGGAGGCGAGTGGCAGCACGTGCTGACGCACCTGGAGACCCATACGGTCCTCGTGCATCCAACCGACCCCAGCGTGGTATTCGCCGGCACCATGGATGGCGTGTGGCGCAGCACCGATCGTGGCGCCACGTTCCAGCGCGCGAATTTTCCCGACAAGGGCAAGCAGATCTGGTCGTTCCTGGTGGATTCCAGGGACGCCAAGCGCATCTATGCCGGCGGCTCGCCGGTCGACGTGTATAGGAGCGACGACTGCGGCGCGAGCTGGCGACGCCTGCCCAATCCCGGCATCAAGGATCGCGCCACCGCCCCCTTCGCCGTGCGCGTGATGCGCATGGTGCAGCACCCGACCAGACCCAACGAGATCTACGCCGCGCTGGAAGTGAACGGCGTCATCCGCACCACCGATGGCGGCGAGACGTGGGAGGATTGCAGCGCCGACCTGCTCCGTCTGTCGGAGCTGCCCCATCTCAAGAGCAAGATCGTCAGCGACACGTTCGCTGAAGGCATGCTGGACGGGCACGCCATCACCATCAGCCCGGCCGACCCCGACGCGCTGGTCCTCGCCTGCCGCATGGGCCTGTTCCGCTCGGCCGACAAGGGTCGCAGCTGGCAGGACATGGAGATGAAAAGGTTCTCCCCGATCACCTATGGGCGCGACGTGAAGGTTGCACCCCAGGACCCCAAAACCATGTACTGCGCGCTCAGCGTTGCCGCCTCGAGCAAGGATGGCGGGCTCTATCGCAGCCAGGACGCAGGCAAGACCTGGAAGCGCTTCGACAAGGTGCAGGTGCACGGTACGATCATGTCGGTGGGCCTGCATCAGACCGACCCCAAGCAGGTCTACATCGGCGCGCGCTACCAGGGTGAGGTGTTCGGCACGCAAGATGGCGGCGAGACCTGGGCATCGATGCCGCTGCCGGGCCCGGTCAAGGACGTCTACTCGGTGGCGTGCGGCTGATGCCATCGGTCCGGCGCTAACGCTTGTCATGGTCGGGCTTGTCCCGACCATTCAACCCCCCGCTAGCTCCGGCGCTTGGAGAAGGATGGATCCTCGGGACAAGCCCGAGGATGACAGTTCCGCAGCGCAGACATCACCCGGCCTTCTTGAGGATTTCCTCGGGCGTCGAGGAGACCACTTCCACGTATTTCGGCACGAACTTTCCGCCCACAATGTGCTTGATGAATTCCGGTTTGATGTCGTTGGCCAGAATCTTGCGGATGCGCGCGTGCTCCTCGATGTCGGCCCACTCGGCAATCAGGAAGAAGCGCTGCGGGTCCTCGACGTCGCGGCAGAGCACACCGTCCTTCACCTGGGCCGCCGATTTGTGCATCGGGTTGCCATCGGAATAATCGAACTCCTCGAACAGGCGGATGAACTCGTCCTCATGGCCGGCGGCGACGCGGAAATCGTAGATGTGTAAGAAGTTGCCCTTGGTTGCCAGGGGTTCCTGCGCCATTGCACGCTCCTGTTGTGGTCGTCCGTCAGAGTAGGCAGACAGGCTTCGATGGCGCAACCACCGGCGCGCGGGATTAGCTCGCCGCTCAAACCGGCAGGCAAAGCGCATTGTCGACGAGCAGGTTGTCGTAGACGCAGCGCCGTTCGGCAAGCTTCAGTTGCGAGCCGACGCGACGGAACACGTCATGGTAGGCGCCGACCTGGTGCAACTTGGCGTCCGGACGATCGAGCAGCACCTGCAGGACGACATAGTTGGCGCGCGCCCGAATTTCCCCTTTATCGCGCTCGCCGAGGACCTGAAGGTTGCCGATGATGTGGCGGAGGTAGCGCGGCGCGAACATCGCCGTCTTCTCCAGGGCAAAAGCGCGGTCGTAGATCATGCCCTTGTTCTCGCAGTAGATCAGACCCACGGGCATGCCGCGATCGGCGTTTTCGCGGGAGATGACGACGTAGCGCGCATCGTCGGTGAACATCTCCACCCAGTCGGACAGCAGCTGCTCGTC
>VBAB01000414.1 GCA_005888525.1 Alphaproteobacteria bacterium | reverse complement strand
TCGATGGTCGGCTTCAGATCGCGACCCTCGTAGAGATCCACCGCCTTCAGTCCCGGCCAGTCGGCGATGACCCGTCCACCCTGGAGCGCGCCTCCGGCGAGGAACGCCACCGTGCCGGTCCCGTGGTCCGTTCCGTCCGTACCATTGATGCGGGCGGTCCGCCCGAACTCGGTGATGACCGCCACCACCGTCTCGCGCCAGGACTCGCCCATGTTGGTCTCGATTGCGGCCAGCGCTCCGTCTAGCGCCCCCAGCAGGTTGGCGAGCTGACCCATCGCCGCCCCCTCGTTGATGTGCGTATCCCAGCCGACAAAGCCCATGGCGCCGACGCGGGGGCCGTCCGGCCGCGCCAGATAGCGAGCGGCCGTGCCGGCGGCCTCCGCGAAATAGGCACGCACGCGCGCGATCCCCGGCGGTGGAAGCTGGGCGGTGTTGGCCTTCGCATCGTCCATGCCCCCCGCCCGCCCGAGCGCCGCGAGGCGCATTCGTCCTTCGAGCGCGACCGCCAGTCTCGGGTCGGTGTGGCGATACAGGTCCAGAAGGCGGGCCTGCGTGTCATCGCTCGCCGGCAGCAACTGTTGCGGCGCCCACGACATCACAGGCGCCTGCCCACGCACCACCAGCGGGGTAACCGGGCCGACGCCTATGGCACGCCCACCTCGCGGATCGACACGGCCGTCGGAGGCAAGCGCCAGCAGCGCGCGATTGAGCCAGCCGGTGTCGATTGCGCCGGGCCTGGCCAGCCCGCTCTCCAGCACATCCTGCCCATCGAAGTGCGAGCGCTCGCGATAGGACGTCGCCGTGGCATGAACGACGGCCGCTTGTCGCGCCTTGTAGAGCCGATGCAAGTTCGGCATCGCCGGATTGAGCGCGAAGAAAGAATCGAGCGGCAGCGCCGGCGTCCTGCCGTCGAGCACAAGGGCCCGATCTCCGCGCAGGCCGATCCAGTCGGGATCGCCGACCGGCGCCACGGCACCCAGCCCGTCGAGAGCACCCCTCAGCACGATGACGAGCATGCGCGGATCGCGACCTTCTGCTCGCGCGAGCTTCGGCATCTGGGTCCAGGCAAACAGGGCGCCCGAGCCGATCAGCGCCTCGCGCCGGCTGGGCAGGTGGCGACAAGATTTCATAGCTCACCTCCTCTGGAACTCGGGCGCCATGAACAGCAGGGCCAGCGCCTGCTGCCGGCTCTCGGCACGGGCCACGGCCTGCGTCACCTCGCCCGACATGGTCGACGCGAGGACGGTCTCCATGATGTAGTTGGGATCGATACGGCCGGCCACCCGCTCCGCGAAGTTGTTGGCGACGTCCAACCGCCGCCCCATCCCGTCGATCCAGGTGGCCTCGTCGTCGGCGTAGCCTTTGGGCGAGGGCGGACGCCACAAGGGCTCGCCGAGAAGACCCTGCCCGGCAGTGAACCGGACAGCATCTACCTGGGCAATCCCAGTCGAGCGGACCATGGATACGACCCATTCGCTGGGACGCTTGAGCTTGGTGCACGGCAAGGCCCACGCCTCCGGCGATGCGACGAGAGCCTTGGTGACCTCCTTGAGATCGCCGGAGGTGTCGCGGAAGGCCTTCGCCAGTCTCTCGACCAGCTCAGGGGGCGGCTCGTCGGCAATGAAATACCGGACCAGCTTGGTGGCCACGTGCTTGGCGGTGGACGGATGCGCAGCCAGGTCGCGCAGCACGGAGCGGCCTTGCTCCACGCCGGTATCCTCGTAGACCTTGTCCATGATTCTTTGTGGCCCAGGCTCGTGCAGCCGGCGATTGAACGTGAACTCCCCTCCGTGCTCTGGATTGTCGGCGGCTGGGAGCAGCGTCCAGCCGGTGAGCACATTGGCGAAATGTATGACATCGTCCTGGGTATAGCCGGTGCGCACACCCAGGGTATGCAGCTCCAAGATCTCGCGCGCGAGGTTTTCGTTGAGGCCGCGGGTGCGATTGATGCCGGCGATCGAGTTCGGGCCCATCGAGGCCGCGTTGTCGAGGTAGAAGAGCATCGCCGGATGGCTCTCAGCGGCCTGCAGCATGTCGGCAAAGCGCCCTAGGACGTAAGGCCGAATGGCCTCGCGCTCGTACGCACCAGACATGCTTTGAATCTTGTCGGCCGAGACGCAGAAATGGTTCGACCAGAACCACACGAGGCGCTCCGCAAATCCGATCTCGGCACCAAGCGCCGCATCGATGCGCGCCTTCGCCTCGTTGAGGTAGATCGGCCGACCCGGATCAGGGACGGCTTCGGCGGCCATCCTGGCCGCCATGTCATTGGCAGCCTGCTCGGTGCCCTCGGCCATGGAGGGCGCGGCCGCCGTCCGCTGCCGTTCCGCCTCCTTTTGCGCGCGCGCGACGACGATCTGCCGAGCCTGCCGCTCGGCGTTCGCATCGGCGACGGTGCGGAAGGCCTGGGTGCTCGATGGCAACCCAGCTGCCGCCATCGCTCCTGCACGAGGCCGGTCGACCTCTGCCATCAGCGCGCCGCGTGGGTCCGACTGGATGGCCGCGATCGATCCTGGGCGCGGTCCCATCCCAAATCGGTGCAGCGCAAGCGCCGCCTCGGCCTTCGTGGAATGACCCATAGGGAGTAACTCGCTACGGACGAGATTGGAGCTCGCTCATGACGAGCGTTGGACACGACAGCGATCATAGTAGTTTAGCACGTGGCCGCCAAACAGGTCAGCACGCTCGACGATCGCTGCGCCAAAGGCCTGGAGGACCACGTCGCCGACCCGGGCGCGCCCACGAATGCATGCACTGGCGGACCTTTGGCAGTATCCAAGCCCTGGCTTGCGTATTGGGGCGCTTGGCCTGCCGCCTAAACTCTCCGCGTGGGTCGGCGCTACTTCAGCGCATCGATGCGGTTCTGGGCGGTGGCGACTCCCTGGCTGAGCGCCTTGCGGTAGAGGGCCCTGGCCTTGGCGACGTCGGCGGCGACGCCGCGCGAGCCCCAGGCCGCCAGCATGTTGGGATCGTAGGTCTCGGCCAGCGCGAACGCGACAGATCCTTGACTGCCTTCCTCGGCCGCGGCGAGCATCTCTCGAGCTCCCGTCACGTCGCCGTTCTCCACGCGCCGCGAGGCCTGGGCGAGCATGTCGACGACACGGGCTCGAGCCTCGGCCGCTTGCGCGTCGGCCATTTTCGCCGCCAGCGCCGACGCCGAGGACGGCTCCGGCGCCTGGCTGGACTCGGGGACCGCCCGTGGCTCGATGCTGCCGGTGACGTACTGAGCCGCGGCTTCCGCCGGCCGCTCCAGTGGGCGCACCTGCACTTTCATCGTGCGCACCTCGGCGGACTTGAGATCGGTGATCGCGGCGGCAGTCATAGGGGGAGCAGCACCCGGCTTGCTGTTTTGCGGCTCGAACCACCCACTCATCCACAGCACCGTCGGCACGACGATCATCAGGCCGGCAGCCAGGCCCAGAAGGGCGGCACCCATCTGGTGGCGATACCACTTGTCCTCGTCGTGGTAGGTGGGCTGGCGCCACGTGGAGGGTATCGGCATGGGCTCGTCGTCGGGCTCGCCCGGATCCGGGTCCTCCATTTCGGCGGGTTTGTGATGCGGCTGCGAATAGGACAGCGCGGAGAGCCCGTCCTTGAACACCGGCGCTAGTGTGCGTTGACTGGAAGCGGCCGAGACGAGGTTGGCGAGGCTCGTCAGCCCGGCGTTGGTCGGTGCGGCGGGACCCCTGCTCGCCTGCTGTCGCGCGATGGAGGCGGCCAGCAGCTGGGCCAGCTCTTGCGTCAGATGGCTGGCCGGAAGTTGCGGCGCCAGGTTATTGGAGTCCAGACTGCTGTCGGTCGGGAGCTCATGCTCGCTCCCGGAAGACGCATCTCTCACCACGATCGCCTCGCACGCTACACACGCATCAACTACAACGGGCTGACGGGGTTTGTTATTCTTGCCCAATGCGGCTCGTGCGCCCCTCGATGCGGGGGTCGGGCAGGCCAGCGCCTGTGCGGCGTGACCTCTACCAGCGAGCTGGCTCAGGCAGGTTATTCCCCGTCGGTCCCACGGGCCGCATGCATCCCCTCGGCCCATTTGCGGAAATAGACCGGCCGAATGTGGCGCAAATTATGGCAACCCTGCAGGTGACGTGGCAGGACGCGCTGGTATCCGGCGGGGAAATCGGGAGATAATGTTCGCATGGCGCTTCTCATCGCCGGACTCGCGCTGTTCATCGTCGTGCACCTGGTACCGACGCGACCCTCGCTGCGCGCCGGGTTGGTCGGCACGCTGGGGCCCGGAATCTATCGCGGCCTGTTCGCGCTCGTATCGATCGCCGGCCTGGTGCTGATCGTGTTGGGCTACGGTCACATGCAGGGGCCGGGGCGCGTTTCACCGCCGCGGCACGGGAAACGGCTCAAGACAAGAAGGCCGAGGCGCAGAAGGCTTTGGAGGAGGTCGCCAGCAGCGCGCCCTCCGGCTATGCCGTGCTCGCGCGCCTGCGCCTGGCCGCGGCCGACCGCGAGGCCGGCAAGACGGCGCAAGCGGCAGCCGCGTTCGAGGCAATCGCCAAGGAAAGCGGGGCCAATGGCGACCTCGCCTCCGTCCTGCTGTTCGGATCGTTTCTCGGCTTTGCCGTCTACGACCGGATTTCCGTGATCGGCCGCCTCTCGCCTGGTCCCCTCGGCAATGTCAAGGGCGGGGCACTGCACGACATCGTGGTCATTGCAGTGGGGCTGGCGCTTTACGCGCTCCTGCTGTTCTGGGGGCATGCCAAGCTGACCGGCGTGGCCCTGCTGCCGGGCTAGCACACGCGAGGCAAAACGGCATCCAGCGCGAGCCGAGCCGCAAAAAAGCCGGAAACTGGGGACCAATGTCCATCCTGGGATTTCAGCAGTTCGCGCACGGTTCTGCCCTTTCGGGAGGGGGCCGGGCGCGCTATCTATGACGCGCCGAGCAAATCGAGCAGCGCTGCAGGGGATGCCGGGCGAGCATGATGGACCAACGCGACAGCCTGGCCAGGGAGATCGACGAGGAGCTCAGGCGCGAGCAGCTCCTCAAGCTGTGGGAGCAATACGGCACCTACTTCATCGCGGCGGCTGTCCTCATCATCGCCGGCATCGGCGGCTTCAAGTATTACGAGCACCGCCGCATCCAGGCCGCCGAGGCGGCCGGGGCGCGTTTCACCGCCGCGGCACGGGAAACGGCTCAAGACAAGAAGGCCGAGGCGCAGAAGGCTTTGGAGGAGGTCGCCAGCAGCGCGCCTTCCGGCTATGCCGTGCTCGCGCGCCTGCGCCTGGCCGCGGCCGACCGCGAGGCCGGCAAGACGGCGCAAGCGGCAGCCGCGTTCGAGGCAATCGCCAAGGAAAGCGGGCTCGACCCGCTGCTGGCCGATTACGCCCAGCTGCAGGCGGCCATGTTGAGATTGGACAGCGCCAGCTGGACGGAAATGCAGAATCGGCTCAACGATCTTGCAGCGGAAAGCAACCCTTGGCGTTTCAGCGCCCGGGAGCTGCTCGGGCTGGCGGCGCAAAAGGCCGGAAAGACCGACGAAGCGCGCACGCAGTTCCAGCGGCTCCTGAGCGATCGCAATACGCCGCCGAGCATCGGCGGGCGGGCCCGTGTGATGCTGGCCATGCTCACCGAGGCGGAATTGGCAAGTGCAACCCCTGCAGGTGCCGGCGTACCGGCTCCGGAGCAGAAGGCGCCTGCGGATGAGGGCAAGGCGAAACCAAAAGCAAAACCGCCGGCCAAGGCATCGAAGTGAGACGGAAACGTCGCCGATCGGAGCGAGCATGAGGGGCAGCGTCGGCAATGACGGGAGGGGGCTTGGCGCCGTCGGCGTCTCGCTCTTGTGCGTCTTGACGCTCGCGGGCTGCGCCGACGCCTTCGTCGGCATGAGCCTGCCCAGCCTGCCCAAGCTGGACGACGTCAATCCGTTCGCCGAGAAGCAGGTGCCCTTGCCCGGCAAGCGCGTGTCGGTAATCCAGCAGGAGAAGGTGACCAGCAATCTCGCAGCCGCGGACAGGCCGATCATGCTGCCGCCGCAGCAGCAGAACGATTCGTGGAGCCAGCCCGGCGGGGCTGCCAACAACGCGCCGGGTCACCTTGCGTTTGCTGGTGCGGGCAAGAGCGCGTGGAGCGTGGACGCCGGCACCGGCTCCAGCTTCTACGGCAGGCTCACCGCCAGCCCGATCGTCTACGACGACAAGGTGTACACGCTCGATGCCGCCGGCAAGGTTTCGGCATTCGGCGCGTCGGGCGGAGAGGCCGTGTGGCGGGTTTCCACGACGCCGCCCAATGAGAAGGACCAGGAAGGGTTCGGCGGCGGGTTGGCCGCCGACGGGGGCCGCATCTATGCCGGCACCGGCTTCGGCACCGTAGTGGCGCTTGACGCCAGGACCGGCAACAAGCTTTGGGAGAAAAACGTCGAATCGCCGGTGCGCACCTCGCCGACGGCCGCTGCCGAGCGCGTGTTCGTGGTTACGAAGGAGGGGTTGGTCTACTGCCTCTCGGGCTCGGACGGCGCCGAGCTCTGGGTCTTCCGCGGCATGGCCGAGCGCGCCAGTCTGCTTTCCAATGCCAGTCCCGCCGTCGCTGGCGAAATCGTCGTCGTGCCCTATCCGAGCGGTGACCTCGTGGCGCTGCGCGTCTCCAACGGCCAGGCAGTGTGGTCGGAATCGCTGTCGCGTTCGCGCACCGCCTCGTCCATGGCGGCGATGAGCGACACGGCCCGGCCAGCCATCGATGGGGGCACTGTATTCGCCGTCGGCCATGCGGGCCGCATGGTCGCCACGACGCAGAAGACGGG
>VBAB01000925.1:2007-4284 GCA_005888525.1 Alphaproteobacteria bacterium | reverse complement strand
GCGGGGGTCACGTTCAAGCGCCTCAATATTCCCGCCGCTTCGGTTCGATGTACTTGACCTCGTTGGTCATGGTGTAGGTGTGAACGGGGCGGTAGTCGATGCGCACCGAGTGGGTCTCGAGGTCGGCCCACGCCAGCGTGTGCTTCATCCAGTTGACGTCGTCGCGCTCCTTGTAGTCCTCGCGCGCATGCGCCCCGCGGCTCTCCTGGCGGTTGGCGGCACTGACTACCGTGGTGGCGGCCTGCACGATCAGGTTCTCGTATTCCAGCGTCTCGACCAGGTCGGAGTTCCAGATCAGCGAGCGATCGGAGACAGAAAGGTCGTCGGAACCCTTCCAGATGTCGGTGATCTTGGCGACGCCTTGCTCGAGCACCTCGCCGGTGCGGAACACGGCGCAGTAGTTCTGCATGGCCTTCTGCATCTGCAGACGCAGCGCCGCCGTCGGCGTACCGCCCTTGGCATGGCGGATGCGGTCGAGCCGGGACAGCGCGAATTCGTCGGCATCCTTGGCGAGCGGGGGCAGCGCCCTGCCCCGCTCGACCGTCTCCCCGCAGCGCAGGCCGGCGGCGCGGCCGAACACGACGAGATCGGTCAGCGAGTTGGAGCCGAGCCGGTTGGCGCCGTGCACCGACACGCAGGCGGCCTCGCCGATCGACAGCAACCCGGGCACGATGGTGTCGGGGTTGCCGTCCTTCAGGGTGTAGGCCTCGCCGTGATAGTTGGTCGGGATGCCACCCATGGTGTAGTGGACGGTCGGCAGCACCGGGATGGGCTCGCGCCGGAGGTCCACGGCGGCGAAGACCTTGGCGGTCTCGGTGATGCCTGGCAGCCGCTCGTGCAGGATCTTGGGATCGAGATGATCGAGGTGGAGATAGATGTGGTCCTTTTCCGGACCCACGCCGCGCCCCTCGCGGATCTCGATCGTCATCGAGCGTGAGACCACGTCGCGGGAAGCCAGATCCTTGGCGTGCGGCGCATAGCGCTCCATGAAGCGCTCGCCGTTGGCGTTGGTGAGATAGCCGCCTTCGCCGCGCGACCCTTCCGTGATCAGCATGCCGGCGCCGTAGACGCCGGTGGGGTGGAACTGCACGAACTCCATGTCCTGCAGGGGCAGGCCGGCGCGCAGTACCATGGCATTGCCGTCACCTGTCTGGGTGTGCGCACCGGTGCAGGTGAAGTAGGCGCGGCCATAACCCCCCGTCGCCACGATCGTCTTCTTGGCGCGGAAGCGGTGCAGCGTGCCGTCTTCCAGGCACAGCGCCACCACACCGCCGCAGGCGCCGTCCTGGTCCATGATCAGGTCGATGGCGAAATATTCGATGAAGAACTGGGCCGAGTGGCGCAGCGACTGACCGTAGAGCGTGTGCAGAATGGCGTGCCCGGTGCGGTCGGCAGCGGCGCAAGTGCGCTGCGCCGGCGGCCCTTCGCCGAACTCGGTGGTCATGCCGCCGAAGGGGCGCTGGTAGATGCGCCCATCCTCGGTGCGGCTGAAGGGCACGCCGTAGTGATCGAGCTCGTAGACAGCTTCGTTGGCGTGGCGGCACATGTACTCGATGGCGTCCTGGTCGCCCAGCCAGTCGGCGCCTTTGACGGTGTCGTACATGTGCCACTGCCAGTCGTCGTGCCCCATGTTGCCGATGGCCGCGGCGATGCCGCCCTGGGCAGCCACCGTGTGCGAGCGTGTCGGAAACACCTTTGTGATGCAGGCGGTCTTCAAACCGGCTTCGGCGCAACCGAGCGTGGCACGCAGGCCCGACCCGCCGGCGCCGACGACGATGACGTCGTAGACGTGCTCGGTGATGGGGTAGGCCCTGCCGTTGACGGCCGGCTTGGCGGTGCCGTTGCCTTTGTCGCGGATGTTCTCTTTGGGCATGTTTTTCAGGCTCCGAAGCTCAGCTTCAGCACGGCGAACACACAGACCAGGCCGACCGCGAATGCGAAGAAGGAGTTCAGCATCAGCGCGGCCACCTTGCGGCCCTCGGAGTGGACGTAGTCCTCGATGATGGTCTGCATGCCGAGCCGCATGTGCACCAGGCCGGACAGCAACAACAATAAGAGGGGGATGGCGATGTGCGGCTTGCCCAGCGTGCGCTTCACGGTGGCGTGGTCGGCACCGGCGAGCGTCACCAGCAGCCAGACAAGGAAGGAGATGAGGAAGATGTTGGCGACAGCGGTGAGGCGTTGGCGCCAGAAGTGCTCTGCTCCCTCTTTGGCGGAGCCGAGGCCGCGAACCCTGGCGAGCGGCGTGCGGTAGGCCATGTCACAGCCCTCCCCGGA
>VBAB01000925.1:0-1990 GCA_005888525.1 Alphaproteobacteria bacterium | reverse complement strand
GGAGCCGATGATCGTCAGCCAGGACAGCGCATTGATCTGCCAGATCGCAAACCCCCTGCCGGTGTCCCAGATCAGATGCCGCATGCCGCCCAGCATATGATGGCACAGCGCCCAGGTGTAGCCGAAGAGGATGAGCTTGCCGATCGGATGCGCGAAGAGGGCGTTGACGAAATCGAACTGGGCTTCGCCCATGGCCGCGGCAATCAGCCAGGCGGCGAGCAGCAGCGTGCCGAAATACAGCGCCCCACCGGTGAGCCGATGCAGGATCGACATCACCATGTTGATCAGCGGCGAATAGATGGAAAGATGCGGAGAGAGCGGACGCTCGACCGTCTGTCTGGCCTCGGCCATCTGGCTTGATCTCCGCTCGCAACGTCATCCCCGCGCAGGCCGGGATGTTCGGGCTTTTAGCGCGCTGCAGCAAGCGCTATGTCGCTGCGAAGGCGCGGATCGAAGGCGCGATCGCGCATGCCTGGTATACCAAGGCGCTGTCATCGCTGAATTCGCGGGACGACAGGTGCGAGCTCACCGTGGCAGCACGACCCACAAATCGAGATCGAGGATGACGCCGTCATCGTAGTCGCCCTTGGCGTTGCGCAGGGGAAAGCCGGTACAGTTGCGGTTCTTGGCGGCGGTCAGGCGTGCACGGAGCGCGCCGATGTCGCTGCGGCCGGGGATCTCCGCGGTCTCCAGCACCTCCGACCAGGCGTAGACGGTGTCGCCGGCGAAGCAGGGCGCCACGTGCCGGCCGCCGTTGATGGCGGCGATGTGGAAGGCGTTAGCGAAGCCGTTGAAGGAGAGCGCGCGGGCAAGTGAGATGACGACGCCGCCGTAGATGAGCCTGCGCTTGAACTGGCCTTGTGCCTGCTCATGCAGGTTGAAATGTACCTTGGCGGTGTTCTGGTAAAGGCGGGTGGCGATCTGGTGCTCGGCCTCCTCCAGCGTCATGGCATCGGCGTGGTCGATCTTCTCGCCAACCGCATAGTCGCCCCAGCGGTGCGGCGCGCCGGCCAGCGTGAAATCGTAGCCGGAGAGGTCGAGCGGCGGCACCGCCTTGCCGAGCGCGGCAGGCTCGACACGCTCGACGAGCTTGGGCACCACCGGCGCAGGGGGCGCGGCCAGGGTGTCGCGCTTCCGCACCATCACCCAGCGCACGTACTCGAGCACCGTCTCGCCCTTTTGGTTGCGACCCTTGGAGCGCACGTAGACGACGCCCGACGCGCGATTGGAGTTCTCGCGCAGGCCGATCACCTCGGAGGCGGCGCTCAGCGTGTCGCCCGGATAGACCGGCGCCAGGAAACGGCACTCGGCGTAGCCCAGGTTGGCGATGGCGTTGAGCGAGATGTCCGGCACGGTCTTGCCGAACACCGTGTGGAACACGATCAGGTCGTCGACCGGCGAGCGCGGATAACCGATGCCCCCGGCGAACTCGTCGGATGACTGTACGGCGAAGCGCGGGCCGTAGAGCCCCGTGTAGAGCGCGACGTCGCCCGTCGTGATCGTACGCGGCGTCGCGTGCGCGAAGAGTTGGCCGAGCGAGAAATCCTCGAAGAAGTTGCCCGGATTGGTCTTGGCCGCGGTCATCGTGCCCTCACGCGCTCGATGGCCTCGGCAATAGCGACGGTGCGGGCCGCCATCTCGGCGTGCAGCAGCTCCACCATGCGGCCCTCGACCGTGATCACACCCTTGCCCTTGCTCTCGGGCTGCGCGAAGGCGGCGATGATCTTGCGCGCGAACGCGACCTCTGCCTCGGGCGGCGCGAACACCTCGTTGGCGACGGCCACCTGGTCGGGGTGGATCAGCGTCTTGCCGTCGAAGCCGAGGCGGCGGCCGTGCACGCACTCACGCTTGTAGCCCTCGGCATCCCTGAAGTTGTTGTAGACGCCGTCGAGCGCGTCGAGGCCGTAGGCTCGGGCCGCTGTGAGCGCGGCGGACAGCCAGTAGAGAGCAGGACGCCGGTTGATCGAAAGATCGGCGCGCGTCTCCTTGA
>VBAB01000413.1:2288-9512 GCA_005888525.1 Alphaproteobacteria bacterium | reverse complement strand
TCGACTTTGAAGCCGCCGCTGTTCGTGGCGTTGAGACCGAGGACATTCCAGTTGTCGATCCACTCGACCGCGACAGCGGGCACGAAGAATATGCGCGTGGACGTACCCTCGGGCAGCGGAATGGTCGCGTCGCTCGGGTCGAATACCGGCGCCATGAGCCCGATCCAGGTCGCGTGCCGGCTGCCGCTCGACATCATCCACTCGCCGCTCACCCGGTGGCCGCCCTCCACCGCGTCGGCCCGTGACTTGATGGGCGGCCCCCAGCTCAGCGCCGCGCGCGGCTCGCCCCAGATCTTTCGCGCCACCGCGGGCTCCAGCGCGCTCGCCGACATGGCACAGCCGTTGATCTGACCGACGCACCAGGCGGTGCTGCCGTCGAGCTTGGCGAGTGCCTCCATGGCGCGGAACCATGTGGCAGGGTCGACCTCGTCGCCGCCGTAAGCGCGGGGCAACAGCAAGCGAAACAGCCGCTGCTCGTGCAGCTTGTCGACGACCTCAGGCGTAAGCCGCCCGAGCGCCTCGTTGGCCGCACCGGATCTCGCGATCACGTCGGCGATGCGGCCAATCCGCTCCACCGGGCCGTCCGCGCTCGGCGATGTTGTGTCCGCTCTGCTGGGCATCACGCGCGACTGCTCCTGTTTCCTAAGTCTGCTCTCGTTGCGCGTGGGGCTACCGACAGCGCACGAGCGCGCTTACATAGCACGAGGAGCCGAGCTCTTGCATGCGCTCGACCCGCCCACATCTGCGCCTACATCCCGGCCGGCTTCGCCAGCGGAAACGTCGGGCCGGCGTCGTGCAGGTGGCAGGCGGCCCAATGCCCCGCCGTCACCTCGCGCAGGAGTGGCGCCTCGTGCCGGCAGCGCGCATGCGCGTAGGGGCAGCGCGTGTGGAAGTGGCAGCCGGGCGGCGGGTTGATCGGGCTCGGCACGTCGCCCTGCAGGATCAGGCGCTTGCGGCCCTTCGCGCGCGACTTCGGAATCGGCACGGCCGACAGCAGCGCCTCCGTGTAGGGGTGCAGCGGCATATCGAACAGGGTGGTCTTGTCCGTCGTCTCGACGATGCGTCCGAGGTACATCACGGCAACGCGATGACTGATGTGCTCCACCACCGCCAGGTCGTGGGCGACGAACAGATAGGAGAGCTTGTATTCGTCCTGCAGGTCGACCAGCAGGTTGATGATCTGGGCCTGGATGGACACATCCAGCGCGGAGACCGGCTCGTCGCCGACGATCAGCTCCGGGTTCAACGCCAGGGCGCGCGCGATGCCGATGCGCTGGCGCTGACCGCCGGAGAACTCGTGCGCAAATGCGTCCATCTGCTCAGGTTGGAGGCCTACGCGCGCGAACAGGGATGCCACGCGCTCCCGGCGCTCTTTGCGTGTGGCGACCTGGTGGATCAGCATCGGCTCGCCCACCATTTCGCCGGCCGACATGCGCGGATTGAGCGAGGCGTAAGGGTCCTGATAGATCATCTGCATGCGCTTGCGATAGGGCAGCATTTGCTCCCGATCGAAGGCGGTGATGTCCTCGCCGGCAAGGCGGATCGTCCCGCTGGTCGGCTCGAGCAGCTTGAGCAGGGTCCGGCCGACCGTCGACTTGCCGCAGCCGCTCTCGCCCACCAGCCCGAGCGTCTCGCCGCGATCGATGTGCAGCGAGACGCCGTCGACGGCGTAGACATGACCGGAGGCGCGCGAGAACAGGCCCTGGTGAACCGGAAAATGCTTCTTGAGATCGCGCACCTCGAGCAGCGGGCCGGAGCGGTCGCCTGGGCTCACAGGCGCCTCGCCGGTCACGTCGCGCCTCCGAGCAGGCGGTCGGCGTGCCAGCAGGCGACCCAGTGCGCCGGTCGAAACTGCACCAGCGGCGGATAAGCCGCGCGGCACTCCTCGGTGGCGAAGGCGCAGCGCGGGGCAAAGGCGCAACCCTTGGGAAGGGCGGCGAGAGAGGGCACCATGCCCTTGATCTCGTTCAGCCGGGCCCGGCCCGTGTCGGTGCGCGCCGCGTCGTCGAGGTTGGGGATGGAGCCGAGCAACCCCTTGGTATAGGGGTGCCCCGGATGGTCGAAGAGCTCGTCGGCGCTCGCCTCCTCCACCTTGCGGCCCGCGTACATCACCACGACTCGGTCGGCGTTCTCGGCAACCACGCCCATGTCGTGGGTGATGAGGACGATCGCCATGCCGAACGTGTTCTGCAACTCGCGCATGAGATCGAGGATCTGTGCCTGGATGGTCACGTCGAGGGCCGTGGTCGGCTCGTCGGCGATGAGCACTTTGGGGTTGCACGACAGCGCCATGGCGATCATGACGCGCTGACGCATGCCTCCGGAGTGCTGGTGGGGATAGGCGTGCACGCGTCGCTCGGGTTCCGGAATGTAGACTTGACGCAGCATCTCCACGGCCTTGGCTGCCGCCACGCGCCGCGACAGTCCCTGGTGCAGGGCAATGGCCTCGCTGACCTGATGCCCCACCGTGAACAGCGGATTGAGGGACGTCATAGGCTCCTGGAAGATCATGGAGATGTCGTTGCCGCGAATGCGCTCCATTTCGGTCTCGGTGAGCTCCAGCAAGTTCTTGCCCTGCAACCGGATCGAGCCGCCGACGATGCGCCCCGGTGGGCTGGCGACGAGACGCAAAATGGAAAGCGCGGTCACACTCTTTCCGCATCCGGACTCGCCCACGACCCCCAGCGTCTCGCCGCTGCGCACCGCATAGGAGACCCCGTCGACCGCCCGCACGACGCCGCCGGGGGTGAAGAAATGCGTCCGCAGATCTTCGATTTCCAAGATCGCTTCGGTCGGAGTCGCGCCTGCTTCAACGCCCGATCCGGTGATCCCTGCCGATTGATTCAACAAGTGACGCCCATGTTTTCCGCGTGCTAGCTTGTTCGCAAAGAACGAACATACCCGACATCAGAGCACAGCATGCTCAGTCCTGAAAAGGGCAATGGGAGGAGATAGAGAATATGAGCGCCCCTCGTCACACACGTCCCTGGTGGAGCCGCCGCGATGTTCTCAAGGGCGGTGCGGCACTAGCCGCGGCCAGCGCCTACGGCTTCCCAGGCCCCGTGCTCGCGGCCATCCCCGACGAGTTCGACGGCTCGAAGTTCCAGCTGAAGGCGCCCGAGCCCAATCCGAAGCGCGGTGGTGTGCTGCGCTACGGCATCACCTGCCGTCCCCCGCATTTCGATGTGCATCAGTCCGGCACGATCAACAATCTCGGCAGCCAGGGATGCATGTTCGACAACCTAATTCGTCGCGATCCCCGCGACAGCGGCCAGACCATCATTCCCGATCTCGCCCACAGCTGGCAGATCTCCAAGGACGGCAAGACCTACACCTTCTTCCTGCGCAAAGACGTGCAGTTTCACGACGGCGCCGAGTTCACCGCCGACGACGTGAAGGCCACATACGACCGGATTTCCAAGCCACCGGCAGGCATCTCCATCCCGCGCTCGATCCTTTTCAAGTCTGTGAGCGAGATCAACGTGCGCGACCCGCATACGATCGAGTTCAAGCTGGCTGAGGCGCGGCCGGCGAACTTCATCATGTCGGCGTTTGCCAGCGGCTGGAATGTCATCGTGCGCAAGAAGACGCTCGAGGACAACCAGCAGAACCTACGGCGCGTCCTCGATATTCCCGGCACCGGCCCATACAAGAGCAAGCGGCGCGTCGAGAACGAAGTCTGGGTGATGGAGCGCAACCCGAACTATTGGAACAAGGAGGTGGCCTACCTCGACGGCATCGAGTTCTATCACAGCCTGCCATTCTCGCCGGAGCTTGGCTCGGCAGTCCTGTCGGGCCGCACGGACTACGCACGCATCGTCGATCCGGTCACGTCGCGCAAGGCCCAGAGCACGCCTGGCATGTCCTCGCTCAACTACTACCAGAGCGTGATCCAGGCCACTTGGCCAAACAGCAAGAAGAAGCCATTCGACGATCCGCGCGTGCGGCGCGCCGTCCATCTCGTGTTCGAGCGGGCCGTGCTCGTCGACGTCGTGAAGGATGTGGCACCGATGATGGTCGGCGGCTTCATCTATCCCTTCTCCGAGTTCGCCACGCCGATCAAGGACCTGGAGAAACGCCCAGGTTACCAGACCGACTCTGCGGCCGCGGTCAAAGAGGCCAAGGCCCTGATGGCGGCGGCAGGCTACGCCAATGGCATCAAGGGGCTCGATTTTCTCGTGCGCGACGTGGCGACGTTCAAGCTCTGGGCGCAGGCCGTCCAGGCCATGCTGCAACAGTCGTTGAACATCGAGTGCAACCTGCGCACGGTGGTCGAGTCGGTCTGGTTCGACGATGTCGCATCCGGCAAGTTCGACCTGGCGGTCGGCGCCATCGTTTCGACGCTGCTCGACCCATCGGACTACTTCAATGGCTGGTACAGGAAAGGCGGCCCGCAGAACTACTCGGGCTGGGACAATGACGAATTCAACGCGCTGCTGCCGCAGATCGATGGCGAGGTGGATCCAGCAAAGCGCCTCGCCCTGATCCGCAAGACCGAGGAGATCATGGAACGGGAGGTGCCGCTCTTCCCGATCTGCTGGGAGAAGATCAACGACGTCTGGTACAACTTCGTCAAAGGCCATAATCCCAAGGACTACTTCGGCATCTACGACGTCGTTCGCATGGATACCATGTGGCTGGACAAGTAGCCGCAACCGCCGCTGACGTCATCCGAACGAAGATGGGGTCCGCGCCAGATCATTCGTGGGCGCCCATCTTCGTGCCGGCGGCGCAGACTCGATTGCGTCGCGCGCCGAGCGCTTCCATGCCATCTGCTGGCCGCGACAAGCCCCAGGACGGCCAAGGGCAAAGTGTAGCAAGGTGCGCCGATCACGGTCGGTGAGAGGCGTTCGATGCTCTACATGGTGGAAATGGACTTTCGCAATCCCGCCCGCGAGGCGGACTGGCATGTCTGGTATCTCGGACATGTGGCGAAGCTCATCCGCAACGTGCCGGGCTTCCGCGCCAGCCAGCGCTTCCGTGCCATCACGCCGACGCCCTCGCCGTGGCTCGCCATGCACGACGTGGTGTCGGGCGCAGTCTTCGACAGCGCCGAGTATCGCGCCAACGGGGGGCCGGCCTCGACCGGGCAATGGCAGACCGAGCACGCCAACTGGTACCGTAACCTGTTCGCCGGCATCGACAATACGCCCGAGGTGCCGCCCGACGCCCATCTCCTCGTCATCGAAGGTGACGCCAAGGTGCCGGCGCCTTACGCCGCCACCGTCATCCGGCTGCAGAGTGCGGGCCTCGACCGCACGTCAGCGGGCCGCGGCATCGCGATAGTTCCCGCCGGCCGGCTGACCGCCGGGCTGTTCGATCTGCCGGGTGTGCGCATCTTCAAGCCGATCTCGCCCCGCATCGCCAAGTGAGTCTTCCGCTCGGGTCGATTTGCGGACACCATGCGGTAATTGGGTCGAGGTTGCCGCAGGGCGAGCGAGGAGGGGTCCATGGCAAAGGTCGACGAGCTGAGGCAAATGATCGCCGACGCGGAGAGCATTGTCGCTTTCACGGGCGCCGGCATCTCCACCGAATCGGGTATTCCCGACTACCGTTCGCCCGGCGGCATCTGGACGCAGATGAGGCCGATCGAGTTCGGCGACTTTCTGGCCTCCGCCGAGGCCCGCCGCGAGACCTGGCGTCGCAAGTTCGCCAGCCACGAGGTTCTGCAGAAAGCGACCCCCAACGCCGGACATCGCGCGCTCGCCCGCCTGGTCGAGCAGGGCAAGATGATTGCCGTCGTCACGCAAAACATCGATGGCCTGCACCAGGTGTCCGGAGTGCCCGATGACAAGGTGATCGAGCTGCACGGTAACGCCACGTATGCAGCCTGCCTCGATTGCCGCCGGCGCTACGAGCTCGATTGGGTGCGCGAGATCTTCGCCGTGGACGAGCGCCTTCCCCTCTGCACTGGCTGCGGCGGCATGATCAAGACGGCCACGATCTCCTTCGGCCAGTCGATGCCGGAGGCCGAGATGCAACGCGCGCAGGAGGTGACGCTCGCGGCGGACCTTTTCATCGTGCTTGGCAGCTCTCTGGTGGTCTATCCCGCAGCCGGCTTTCCCATCATGGCCAAGCGCAACGGGTCGCGCCTCGCCATCGTCAACCGCGAGCCGACCGAGCAGGACGAATTGGCCGACCTCGTGATCAACGCCGAGATCGGCGCCACCATGAGCCGGGCCGTCGGGGTGAACTGACTAGCTGCGTTTCGACCAGCGAGTCGTCGCCTTTCAGCGACGTTGTACGGTCACGTTCTGCCGCTTCCAAGCGCGCATTCGCAATACCGCCGTCTCAGGGTCTCCCATGGGCTGACCCGCGCGCCACAGGAACACCATGGCTGCCAGCTGGCGCATGCCGATTTCACGGGCGCCCATCCGGATGGCGAGCTCCTTCATGTGCATCGGCACATCGTAGTGGTCGCCCTGGTACGACTTGCGCTGCATGCCGATCGCCGCGGCCATTGCGTGCAACTCTTGCTCTGAGTCGGCGATCATGTGGCACATCAGCATTCCCTTGAAGTGCGCCTGCATCGTATCGACGTAAACGGTCATCGCGTGATCACCCTGGTCGCCCGCACATCGGTTCAAGCGGTCGGCGTGAAGCCCGGCGGCAGGGTCTTGACGAAACTCGGGCGCGAGGTCATGCGCGCAGCCCATTTCGCAAGCGTTGGCCGCGTACTGCGCCAGTCGTGCGGATAACGGAAATCGATGTACTGCAGGGCGACGCCGAGCACGACATCGGCAAGCGTGAGGCGGTCCAGGCACAGCCATTCCTGCCCAGCCACGTTCTTTTCGATGCTGTCGAGCGAGCGAGCGATGCGCGCCTCCTCGCGCGCCTGGACCTCGCGGCTGCGCAGCGCCTCGGGTCGGCGTATGTCGAGCAGGCGCATCACCGTCGCGTCGATGAGGCCATGGGCCAACGAATGCCAGCGCAGCACATCCCAGCGCGGCTCGCCGGCCGCGGGGATCAGCCGCCGAGCTTCGGGCAGTGTGTGATCGAGATACTCGAGGACCAGCAGCGAATCGAAAAGCGCGCTGCCGTCGTCGCGCACCAGCACGGGCACCTTGCCGAGCGGCGCCATGGCGAGCAGCCGGGCGTCGGGCTGCCAGGCATCTACGGCCGCGAACTCGCAGCGAGCGCCCGTCTCCTCGAGGTAGACACGCACCTTGCGAACGTAAGGCGAGGTCGGCGAGCCGATCAGCTGCATGGCATCCTCAATGGCCG
>VBAB01000413.1:0-2199 GCA_005888525.1 Alphaproteobacteria bacterium | reverse complement strand
CTTGAGCGCCGCATCCCAGGTGGTCACGATGTCGGCGGACAGGCCGGGTGGGCCGGAGATGCCGATCCAGAACGCGACCTCGATATCGGGGATGCCGGCCTCCTTGGTCGTGGGCGCATCGAGCTTGGGCCAGCGCTCGGGACCGGCGACCGCCAGCACGCGCAGCTTGCCGGCGCTGAGCGGAGCGGCAATGGCGCTCCACGTGCCGGTGCCGAGCTGGACATGCCCGCCGGCCGTCATCGTAACCGCCTCCGCGCCGCCCTTGAGCGCGACGGCGCGTGTCTTGCTGACGTCGACGCCGGTCGCGGCGGCGAAGCGGCGGAACACCATGTCCTGCGCGCCGACGCCCCCGAGCGATGTCCAGGTAAAGGTTTCAGTGCCCTTCTTCATGGCTTCGGCCGCCTCCTTCAAGGTCTTGAAGGGCGAGTCGGGGTGGACGATGAACATCATGGGCGTATAGGCCGTGACGGCGACGAACGTGCGGTCCGACACCTTGAACGGGAGGTTCTTCACGACGGTATCCAGCATTGCGCTGGAGGCGATGTTGTCGACCAGCATGGTGGTCCCGTCGGGCTTCGCCGCCATCACCTCGGCGACGGCGGGCACGGTGTTGCCGCCCGGCTTGTTGATGACCTTGACCGGAACGCCCCAGCGCGTCTCCAGCACCTGGGCGATGACGCGCGCGCACGAATCCGTCGATGCGCCGGCAACGAACGGCACGATCAGCTCGACGGGCCTGGTCGGATACTTGGCCTGGGCGTGCGCTCCCGCGGCGCTGCTTGCAGCCAGCGCCAGGCTCAGGAGCGCCGTAATCACGGCTCGCAGCATGTCCTCGTTCCTCCGCATTGTCGGTTCTCGATCGTTTTGGCTTCGCTGCTCAGCTCTCGCTCGCGCTGTCGCGTATCAGTCCGGATACCGCGCGCGAGCGCCGGAGCCAAAGCGTCACTCCCAAGACCAGCACGGCGCCGATGATGAGCGCAAGCGGGATGGGGCGCGTCAAGAAGATCGCCGGCGTGCCTTGCAGGGCGATCGACTGGCGCAGCGACTGCTCGAACAGCGGCCCGAGCAGGAAGCCCAACACCATCGGGGCGAGCGGCATCTGCAGGCGCCGCATGACGTAGCCGACGATGCCGAATGCGATCGCCACCCAGACGTCGAACATGGTGTTGCGCGGCGCATAGGCGCCCACGACGCAGACGGCGAGCACGATGGGTGCAAGCACGTGATAAGGCACGCGGCTGATGCGCGCCCAAAGGCCGACCAGCGGCAGGTTGAGAACAAGCAGGGCGGTGTTGGCGATGAACATGGAGCCGATCACGGTCCACACCAGCAGGGCCTGCTGCTGGAACAGCATGGGGCCGGGGGTCAGGCCGTTGATCATCAGCGTGCCAAGCAGGATCGCCAGCGCCGGGGTAGTCGGGATGCCGAGCGCCAGGAGCGGGATGAAGCCGGCCATGGCGGTGGCGTTGTTGGCGGCCTCCGGCGCCGCCACGCCCTCGATCATGCCGGTGCCGAACTTCTCGGGCGTGCGCGAGATCTGCCGCTCCACGTCGTAGGAGAGGTAGGCGGTGAGCGCGGGCAGCATGCCCGGCAGCAGCCCGAACACGAAACCGATCACCGTGCCGCGAGCCGAGGCGGCGAGCCCGCGGGTCATCTCCGCGCCGCGCGGGATCATCGACAGGACCGAGCCGAGCTTGCCCGAATAGATCTGCTCGACCTTCTGCTCGAGGCTCGCCAGCACCTCGCCTATGCCGAAGAGGCCGATCAGAACCGGCACGATGTCGAAGCCCTTCATCAGCTCCAGCGTGCCGAAGTTGAGCCGCTGCGTGCCCGTGAGCGGATCGGTGCCGACGGAGGCGAGCCACATACCGAATACGCCCAGCATCACGCCCGCCAGGATCGAGCGGCCGGCGAAGCTCACCAGCGTCGTCATGGAGAACAGGACCAGGCCGAAATATTCGGGGGGCCCGAAATGCAGCGCGAGGTCCGCGACTTTCGGCCCCAGGAAGGCGATGGCGAAGGTGCCCAGCATGCCCGCGAGGTAGGAGCCGATGGCGGCAATGGCGAGCGCCTCGCCCGCGCGGCCCTGCTTGGTCATGGCGAAGCCGTCCTGGGCGGTAATGACGGATGCGACCTCGCCCGGGATGTTCATGAGGATGGCGGTGGTGGAGCCGCCGTACATGGCCCCGTAATAGATGC
>VBAB01000412.1 GCA_005888525.1 Alphaproteobacteria bacterium | reverse complement strand
CGGCATGACCGGGCCTGGGCACTCCGAGTTCGCCGAGAGCCTCCGGCCAAGCAAACCTGCCGGCCGCGCGTTCTGCGCGCGCAAGCCCTTGCTAACACGAGCGAACGCGGGGGCGCTACGCATCAGCGCAGGCGGGGCAGCCGCGCATGACTGTCCCAGACTCCCAGCGCGAAGGCGTCGACACGCGACGAACGGACGCCGTACAATCGGCGCCGAAGTCACCCGGGCCGCGACGCGCCGGGAGCCTCGTTTGCCCCGGTGGCGCGAAGCCGGAAAAGCTCCGCATGATA
>VBAB01000924.1 GCA_005888525.1 Alphaproteobacteria bacterium | reverse complement strand
TGGTCCTGCTCATCGGCCTCAGCGTGCTCGTGGCCGGGTCAGGGAGGCTGCTGTCGATGAGCATCGTCGGCCTGCCCGAGCCGCCGGCCCTGTGGCTCGGCTATCTCGTGCCGGAGCTGCTCGTGTCGCTGATCATGATCGCGGCACAGCTCGTCGCCATGAAGGGTAATCCAGCGGGAAGCACTTGACCGATCCTATTGCTCCACCTACGGAGCTGTCATGAAAACTATCACTGTGAACATCGACGAAGGCGTGTTCCGCAAAGCACGTCAGCACGCCGAGGAACACTCGACGACGCCGGAAGCGTTGATGCGGAGCACCTGGCCGTCCTCGCGGACCGGGCCGGTCGCAGGTTGACGGCGCGCGAGCAGATATACGTCGATTGCCCGCCCGCCGAGGAGGTCAAGCAGGCCCTGCGCCAGGACCTCGCCAGAGGCAAGAGGACCAGTCGGTGATCTCCGTCGCATCCCACGGCGTCATCCCGGTGCTTGTCACCGGGATCCATTCCGCCGCTTGTTCCGGCGCTGTGGATGGCTGGATGCCGGGGACAAGCCCCGGCATGACAGGGTGTGCTTGATCCGGCTGGCAATCTGCCCCAAAACACGTCGCGAGAGTTCACAAGGGCGCGTCCATGGCCATCCTCGTCGACAAGAATACCAAGGTCATCTGCCAGGGCATAACCGGCAGCCAGGGCACCTTCCACACCCAGCAGGCGGTGGCCTATGGCACGCAAGTCGTGGGGGGCGTGACGCCGGGGAAGGGCGGGGCCAAGCATCCCGATCCCAAACTCGCCAATGTGCCGATCTTCGACACGGTGATGGACGCGCGCAAAAAGACTGGCGCCACGGCCACCTCGATCTATGTGCCGCCGCGATTCGCCGCCGACGCTATCCTGGAAGCCATCGACGCCGAGATACCGCTGATCGTGTGCATCACGGAAGGCATTCCCGTGCTCGACATGGTCAAGGTGAAGCGGGCGCTCGACGGCTCGAGATCGCGCCTCATCGGCCCCAACTGCCCGGGCGTGCTCACCCCCAACGCCTGCAAGATCGGCATCATGCCCGCCAACATCTTCAAGGCCGGCAGCGTCGGCATCGTCTCGCGCTCCGGCACCCTGACCTACGAAGCCGTCAAGCAGACGACGGACGCAGGCCTCGGCCAGTCGACCGCAGTCGGCATCGGCGGCGATCCGGTCAAAGGCACCGACTTCATCGCCGTGCTGGAAATGTTTCTCGCCGATCCCGCCACCAACTCCATCATCATGATCGGCGAGATCGGCGGCGCGTCCGAGGAAGACGCGGCCGAATTCATCAAGAGCGAGGCCAAGAAGGGGCGCAAAAAGCCCATGGCCGGCTTCATCGCCGGCATGACCGCGCCGCCCGGGCGCCGCATGGGCCACGCAGGTGCCATCATCGCCGGCGGTAAGGGCAAGGCCGAGGACAAGGTGGACGCCATGAAATCGGCCGGTATCGCCGTCGCCGACAGCCCGGCTGCGCTCGGCACTACACTCTCCAAGGTGCTCGGCGGCGTCGGCAAGGGCTGGTTCTCCCACTGAGCGGCGTACCGGGCTGCTCGAGCGTGGACTGATCCCTACGAAACCGTAACCCTGCGGTAATGAATCTGCCCAGATCCGGACACACCTGTGATATCCGCTCCTGACCTGCACCGGGATTCAGCAGGCGGAGACCCCAGATGAAATTCCTTCCGACCATGGCGATTCTGGCGCTCGCAGCCGGTCTATCGGGGTCGGCGACGGCGCAAATGCCCTTCCCGTTCGGCGGCCCGCAGGTGCCGGAACCCGGCAAGTTCGCCAAGTGCACGAAGGACTACCTGAAGTCCGTCGAGCAGCAGATCGCCGCCATGGAGAAGCTGCGCGCCTCGGGACCCGAGTTCGTCGGCCAGGTGTGCACCCTCATCGAGTCGGGCAGCGCCATCGTCGGTGGCGAGCTGCCGGACAGCGTGCGTCAGCAGATCAAGGGGCTGCTCGGCTTCGACATCGACCTGCGCTTCATCAAGACGCAATGCCGGGTGAGCCAGGGCAATCTCGACCGGGAAGTCCGAGCTGGTGCGCTGTAGCGACACGATCTAGCCGCTGCCGGCGGCTGAGCGGAGCTGCGGCCAGCCTCGGTAATCGCGATGATGGTGGCGCCAGGCGAGGCTCGACCGCTCGGCCCGTCCAATCTAGTCTCTCGTCTTCGACAGCACCGCAGGCGCGGGTCTCGGGAGCGTCCATGGCCAAATGGATAACGGCGTTGTCCGTCGCGCTCCTCGTGCTGGCGGTCGTTTGCCCCCTCTCTCCGCCGGCGCTGGCCGACGATGATCGGGTCGACCTCCTGCTCGTGCTGGCGGCCGACATCTCGCGCAGTGTCGACGAGAAGAAGTTCAAGCTGCAGCGCGACGGCTATGCCGCGGCTATTGTCGAGCCGCGGGTGGTGCGGGCCATGACGGCAGGGGCGACGGGCCGCATTGCGCTCTGCTTCCTGGAATGGGCTTCCGACGGCGAGCAGATCATCATCATCGATTGGACGCCCGTCGGCAGCGAGGCCGAGGCGCAGGCCGTCTCCAGGCGCATTCGCGAGGCGCCGCGCGCATTCATTGGACGCACCTCGATCAGCGCCGCCATCGACTACTCCATGGGCGTGCTGGCGCGCAGCCCCTTTGCCGGCACGCGGCGCGTCATCGATGTGTCGGGAGACGGCACCAACAACAGCGGCCGGCCGGTGACGTTGGCGCGCGATGCGGCCATCGCCCAGGGCGTCACGATCAACGGCCTCGCCATCCTGAGCGAGGTGCCGCTGCCCACCAACCCGATGCATACGCACCCGCCCGGTGGCCTCACCGCCTACTACGAGAGCAACGTCATCGGCGGTCCGGGGGCGTTCGTGGTCGAGGCCCAGAGCTTCGAGGCCTTCGGCCAACTGCTCATCTCCAAGCTGATCAAGGAGATCGCCGCTGTCATCCCAGCCGAAGCGAAGCGCAGAGCCGGGAACCAGGGGCCGCAGACGCCTCGGCATCCGTTGCCCCTGGGTCCTGCCTATTCGCTGGCGCGAATTCCGGGATGACAGGTGTTACCCTTACCGCTCGGCGGCAAGGCTCTCCAGATCGAGACGCAGGCGGCCCATGCTGAGGTGACCGTCGGGCGTCACGGGCCATTGCTCGCGCGGGCGGTCCCAATAGAGCTCGACGCCGTTCTGGTCGAAGTCGCGCAGGTAGAGTGCCTCGCTGACGCCGTGGTCGCTGGCGCCGTCGAGCTCGATGCCGGCCGCCATCAGCCGCCGCAGCGCATCTCCCAGCTGCGCACGCGTTGGGTAGAGGATGGCGAGATGGTAGAGCCCGGTGGTGCCGGGAGGCGGCGGCGAACCGCCGAGGCTCTCCCAGGTGTTGAGGGCAATGTGGTGATGGTAGCCGCCGGCGGAGAGGAAGGCCGCCTCGCGACCGCGCCGCTGCATCAGCTCGAAGCCGAGGATGCCGCAATAGAACGACAGCGCGCGCTCCAGGTCGGCCACCTTGAGGTGCACGTGGCCGATGCGGACGCCGTCGGCG
>VBAB01000411.1 GCA_005888525.1 Alphaproteobacteria bacterium | reverse complement strand
GTACGCGCGGCCGCTGGTCAACCGCAACCCCGAGCAGAGCAATCGCAGCTTCGCGCCGGGTCACGAGGAGCTGAGCTGGTCGCTGCCGCTCCAGGGCTGAGCGCACGCACGCTGTCGGGGGCCAAAGCCCCAGACCGATCCAGCCTGTTATAGCGTCAAGCCAAAGTATTGACCCGAGGCTGCGGACGAAGCGGTCCTCCCTTACCCACCCAGCAACCCCGTGCTGAGCTTGTCGAAGCGCGGCTGGAGCCCCGCGGCCCGCCCTTCGACAGGCTCAGGGCGAGGTCGTGATTGCGTTAGCCCTCAGGCGCCATCGCTAGTCGGGACTTTCGCTACCGGTGTTACCTGCGGTACAGCCGCCGTCGTCAATTTCAACGATATTGGCAGGGTGCCCAAAGCACGCGAAGGAGGATCGCATGCAAACGCAGAATTTCGCCAAGACCGTTCTATCGATCCTGGTCATCGGCACGTGCAGTGCCGCGGCAGTCGCTGTGGGTACCCAGGCGCTTTCGAAGGGGAGCCTCCGCCAGCCCGCTGCAAAGATGGTGAAAGCGGGCACTACCGATGTAGGGCCGGCCCAACGGTTCGCTGCCGATTGAGCGGCGGTGTCTGCGATACGCCAGCGAGGAGCTAATCCCGGGCCGGCGGCGCGGGGATCCCGGCGGGTGCGGCATAGGGCGAGAGCTCGCGCGAGACGTGCTGGCCGGCGCTGCGGCTGCCGACAAGGGCTCCATCCCGCACGACGGTCTTCCCGCGCACGATGGTCGTCACCGGCCAGCCCGTCACCTCCAGCCCCTCGTAGGGCGTGTAGTCCGAGCCGTGATGCAGGATCTCCTGCCGGATCGTCACCTTGCGGTCCGGGTCCCAGATGGCGATGTCGGCGTCGGCGCCAACAGCGATCGTGCCCTTCTTGGGGTGCAAGCCGTACATCTTGGCGTGGTTGGTCGCGGTGAGCCCGACGAACTGGTTGAGCGTGATGCGCCCCTTCACCACGCCCTCCGAGAACAGGATGGGCAGGCGCGTCTCCACGCCGGGAATGCCGTTCGGCACCCACTGGAAGCTCGTGCGCCCCTTCGGGACCAGCTTGCCCTGCGGGCTGTCGTAGCGGAACGGGCAGTGATCCGACGAGTAGACCTGGAACACGCCCGTCTCCAGCCCCAGCCAGCAGGCCTTCTGGCTCGCCTCGTCGCGCGGTGGCGGGCTGCACACGTATTTGGCGCCCTCCATGTTGAGGCCGTCGAGGTCCTTCTCGGTCAGCACCAGATACTGCGGACAGGTCTCGCCGAACACCTTGAGGCCCCGGCTCTGCGCCCAGCGGATCTGCTCCATGGATTCGCCGTTGGAGACGTGCACGATCATGATCGGCACGTCGACGAGCTGCGCCAGGCTGATGGCCCGGTGCGTCGCCTCGCGCTCGACGGGGATCGGCCGCGAGGTGGCGTGGAACCTGGGCGCCGTGTTGCCGGCCCGCTCCAGCCGCTCCGTGAGGAAGCGGATGGCGTCGTAGTTCTCCGCGTGCACCATCACCAGCGCGCCGGTCTCGCGCGCGGTGGAGAACACCTCCAGCAATTGGATGTCGCTGAGCGCCAGGTCCTGGTAGGTCATGAACACCTTGAAGGAGGTGTAGCCGTCGCCCACCAGCGCCGGCAGCTCCTGGCCCAGCACCTGCGGCGTCGGGTCGGAGATGATCAGGTGGAAGCTGACTGATCAGGTGGAAGCTGACGTCGATGTGGCAGCGGCCCTCGGCCAGCGCGTGATAGTCCTTCACCGCCTGGCGCAGGCTCTGGCCTTTCTGCTGCATGCAGAACGGCATCACCAGCGTGTTGCCGCCGAACGCCGCCGCCCGCGTGCCGCTCTCGAAATCGTCGGCCATGACGATGCCGGGGCCGCTCGGCTGGGAGAGATGCACGTGACTGTCGATGCCGCCGGGCAGCACCAGCCTGCCGCGCGCGTCGATCACTTCGTCGGCTGTGGCTAAGTCCTCCCCGAGCGCCACGATCTTGCCGCCGCGGATGCCGACATCGCAGGCGACCGTGTCGCTGGCCGTCGCCACGCGCCCGCCCCGGATGATGCTGTCGAGCTTGCTCATGGTTGAGCCCCGGACAAGAACCTCTCGGTTGTCATACCGGGGCTTGTCCCCGGTATCCAGCCATCAGCGGCGGCAGCGTGTGTGGCACGCTGGATCCCGGTGACAAGCACCGGGATGACCGTCGCAATGTGCCGAGGCGTCATGCTGCTAGCTACCTCGGTAGGTCGAGTAGGCCCAGGGGGAGGCGAGCAGGGGGACGTGGTAATGCGCCTCGGGCTCGGCGATGGCGAAGCGGATCGGCACCACGTCGAGGAAGGGCGGCCGGCTCGTTGTCACCGCCTGCGCCGCGAAATACGCACCGATGTGGAAGGCGATCTCGTAGCTGCCGATGCGCAGAGGCCCGCCGCCGAGCAGGGGTGCGTCGGTGCGCCCATCGGCGTTGGTGACGGTCTCCTTCAGCAACCCCTCGGCACTCGCACCCAGCTCCTCGAGCACGATCTTTACGCCCGCGGCCGGCCTGCCGGAGACGGTGTCGAGCACGTGGGTGGAGAGCCGGCCGTCGGTCTTGGGCTTGCCGGGCCCGTCCACCGCCTCGACGAGACGCAGGCGCGTGATGTGACCGATCTCCTCGAGTGCCGCCGCCCGCTCGGCCTCGAGGCTGTTGGCCAGCCGCCGCTCGCATTCGCCCAAGAGCGAAGCGCGGGTGTGCCGGCGCACGCAGATGATGAAGGGAATACCGAAGCGGGCGCGATAAGCCGCGTTCAGCCGTTCGAAGCGCTGGAACTCCGCTTCGCTCAATCGGTCGAGCCCGAGGCCGCCCTGCTCCTGGCGCGACTCGGCCGTCATGGCGCCGGCGCGCGCTGTCCTGCCGCCGAGCTCCGGATGGCCGCGCATGAACGCGAGTTGCTCGGCATCCCCGGCGGCCGCGACCGCGGCCATCAGCGCGCGATGCAGGTCGGCGACGGTGGCAAACGGCCGCGTGACGTGCGCCTGCCGCGCGACCCAGGGTGCGTTCTCGAAGACGCCGCCGAGCGCGGCAACGAACGCGTCGCGATCTGCCGCATTCAGCGCCGCGAGTTCGGTGCTCGCCTGGACCATCCACTTCGGCTCCGCCTGCCCGTCCGTACATCTCGCACAGGTTCTGTCCCTAGGCGAGCCCCAGAGCGAGATCGTTCCCGATGGAAGCACTTCGGCTTCCATCAGGAACGTGAATCTCGCTCTGAACTCAAGAAGCAGAGCAGGATTCACGCTTCAGCCCCGACGTTACATTCTAGGCCACGTCGTTCAAGCTGAAGCGATCCTGCTCTTGCGCGCTTCACAGCGGCGGCTGCGTGACCTACGGAGCTGAGATGGCGTCCGTCACCCAAGCGATCTGTTGGCGGGATGAGACCATGGGGTCAGTTGCCATGCGCGCCTCGGCGTGCACCTTGATGGACGAAAGACATTTCGGCATTCCTGCGGCTGGACACTGCGCGTGAAGGCCCCCTCATCCGGCCCTTTCGGGCCACCTTCTCCCCAAGGGGAGAAGGGACCCGCGGCGCGCTCGTGCTCATCATCGGGCCTGCGCTGCGCCCCCTCTCCCCATCGGGGAGAGGACGTGAGGCCATGACTTACGGCCGCGAACTCTCTGCCAACCGCAAGCGTGCGCTTGATGGCGCGGTCGTAAGTCATTCGGCCGAACTGGTGAGGGGGGACTTGCTCCACTTTCTAGGTAGACCCCTTGCCGCCGGCGTCGCCGATGGTCGATAAGTCGACGCAAGGGGTCTGACCCCGGCTGGGCTGAGATCGGGGGCGGCGGTGTGGGAAATCCTGTGGGTCTGGGGTGAGACTTTTCTGCGCTGGCTGCACGTGATCGCCGCCATCGGCTGGATCGGCTCCTCGTTCTATTTCATTCATCTCGACTACAGCCTGCAGCAACGCGAGGGCCTGCCCGCGCAGGCCTATGGCGAGGCCTGGCAGGTGCACGGCGGCGGCTTCTACAACATGGTGAAGTACCTCGTCGCACCGGCGCGCATGCCCGATGATCTCACCTGGTTCAAGTGGGAGGCCTACGCCACTTGGATCTCGGGCTTTGCCCTGGTCGTCGCCATCTTCTACGCGAGCGCCAACCTCTATCTCATCGATCCGGCGGTGATGGCCCTCTCGCCCACGGCCGGCATCGCCATCTCCATCGCGGCCCTGGTGCTGGGCTGGGCCGTCTACGATGGGCTCTGCCGGTCACCGCTCGGCCGCAACGACACCGTGCTGGCCGCCGTGGGCTTCGTGTTCATCGTCGCGCTGGCCTACGCCTTCACCAAGGTGTTCAGCGCGCGCGGCGCCTTCATGCAGATCGGCGCCGTGATCGGCACCATCATGGCCGCCAACGTGCTGATGGTGATCATCCCAGGCCAGCGCAAGGTGGTGGCCGACCTGATCGCCGGGCGCGCGCCCGATCCCGTGCACGGCCGGCGCGGCAAGCAGCGCTCGACCCACAACAACTACCTGACCCTGCCGGTCGTGTTCGTCATGATCTCCAACCACTATCCGCTGGCGTACGCGACCCGCTTCAGCTGGGTGATCCTGGCGCTCACGCTCGTGATGGGCGCCGTCATCCGCCACTTCTACAACATGCGCCACCAGCGCCAGCCGAGCCCCTGGTGGACGTGGGGCGTGGCGGCGGTGTGCGGGCTCGCGATCGTGTGGCTGTCGACGCTGGGACCGGCCCAGAGCGAGCGCCCGCGCAAGCGCGCCGATGCGACGGCGGCGAGCCCCGTGAAATTCGCCCAGGTCGAGGACATCGTCATCAGTCGCTGCAGCATGTGCCACGCCGAGGAGCCCGTGTGGGCGGGACTCTCCGTGCCCCCCAAGGGCGTGCTGCTCGACACCGCCGCGCGCATCAAGGCCAATGCCCGCCAGATCGCCATCGCCGCCGCCTGGAGCAACGCCATGCCGCCGTCGAACGTGACCGACATCACGGCGGAAGAGCGCGATACTCTCGGAGCGTGGATATCATCGGGGCGCGATTGAGAGCTGCGGCAGCACGGAAACAGCGAGGATGACAGAACCCGCTTCGGTATCGAGGATCTCGCCTGTACACCTTGTCGCCATCGTGTGCGCGGCGCAGGTTCTCGTCCAGATCGGCGCTTTCTTCTGGCCGGCGTTGCTGCCGGGCATGATGCGGCTCTGGAGCCTCAACAACAGCGAGGCCGGCTGGATCACCGCAGTCTTCTACGCGGCCTACATCGTAGCGGTGCCGGTGCTCGTCACGCTCACCGACCGGCTCGATGCCAAGCACGTGTATCTCTTCGGCGTGGGCGCGACCGTCCTTGGCCATTTGCTGTTTGCGCTCATCGCCGACGGCTTCTGGTCGGCGATGGCGACGCGTGCGCTGACGGGCATGGGCTGGGCCGGCACCTACATGACGGGCCTCAAGCTCCTCGCCGATCAGGTCGACGCAAAGCAGATGTCGCGCGCCACCGCGGGCCACGCGGCAAGCATAGGCATCTCCGGCGCGCTCTCCTTCGCCTGCGCCGACCTGCTGGCGAGCCTCGGCGGCTGGAAGATGGCCTTCTTCTGCGCGAGCCTCTCGGCAGCCGTCGCCTGGATCATGGTGGCACTGCTGGCACCCCGCCGCGCGAGGAAGCCGGTGCCGCCCGCGGACGGCCAGGGCCTCTTCAACTTCCTGCCGGTCTTCCGCAACACCTCGGCGATGGCCTACGCGCTCGCCTACTGCATCCACACCCTGGAGATGAGCGCGCTGCGCGGCTGGGGCGTCGCGTTCCTGGCCTGGGTTGCGGCGAGCACCGGGACGGGCGCCGGCCTGCTCTCGCCGACCGCTGCCATCACCGCGCTCGGCGTCATCGGCACGGTCGCCAGCGTTGCCGGCAACGAGGCAGCCATCCGCCTGGGACGTCGCCGCCTCATCATGACGGCGATGGCCGCCTCCATCCTGATCGCCGCGAGCGTCGGTTGGGTCGGAACGCTCTCCTATTGGGGCGCCGTCGCCCTCCTGCTGGTCTATGGCCTCGTCGTGTGGCTCGATTCGTCCTCGCTGACGGCGGGCGCCGCCGGTACCGCCGAGCCCGCGCGGCGCGGTGCCACGCTCGCCGTCCACTCGATGCTGGGCTACACGGGTGGCTTCCTCGGACCGTTGATCGTCGGCTGGGTTCTCGACGGGGCAGGCGGCATGTCCCGAGCCGGCTGGAGCGTCGCGTTCCTGTCGGTGGCCGCGCTCATGGCACTGGCACTCGCCGCATTTGCGATCATCCGGCCGCGCGAGCTTGCAGGGGACAGGGGCCGGCAGAACGAGGTCAACTCGTACTCACCTTGAGCACGAGCGCGATCTCGCTTCCGTGCAGCGACGCCCAGACTTCATCAAAGATCTCGCCGAGCATATGCGCGGCGGTGGGGTCAAACGCGCCTTGCCGTTTCGGGAGCGAGAGTGTCATGGAGATGCCTCTTCGGACGCGAGGAGGCGGGCGACTGTAGAAACGAGCTCCGCCGGTGCTGTGGGTTTGGGAACCAGCACCCCGGCATGGCAGGCTTCGCTGGTGTGTTGGTAGCCCGTGTGAAGGACGAAAGGTATCCGCCTATCCTTCAGGCGCGCGCAAAGGGCGGTGCCTTCACCGTCGCGCAGACCAAAGTCGAGCACCGCTGCAGACAGATCTGGATGGCCGGCCAAGCGTAGGCCGTCTTGAAGATTGTGTGCACTGAGAACTGAAGCGCCGGCGCTTCGGAAACCCTCGGCGATATCGAGGGCGATTAGGGGCTCGTCCTCGACGATGAGGATCGAGCGACCGGCGAGAGGCGCTTTTCGCATGTGCCTGTCTCAGCTCCCCGGAATGAGTGTAGCCCGAGGACGACGCGAGTTGCCGAGAATGTTGGTATGGATCAATACAATAGCGTGACGCCGGGCGCGACTGAAACAACATATTGTAAGTCCTAAAAAAAGCCGCGCTGATCATCGATCCGACCGGATGTACGTGCCGTTGGAGCTTTTCTCCAAGCCTTTGCGATCGATGATGGTGATGTGGCTGCGGCGGGTGGTGATGAGACCCGCCTTTTCCAACGCCTGCAGCGCGATGGTCACGCCGGGACGATGCGTGCCCAGCATCAGGCTCAGGAACTCATGCGTGAGAGGGAGATCATCGCCATCAATTCGATCATCAGCCATGAGCAGCCACCGAGCAGCCCGCTCCTCGATCTTGCTGCGCCCGTTGGCGAGCGCGGTTGTGGTCGTCTGAAGAAGGAACGCATGCGCG
Source organism: Alphaproteobacteria bacterium (assembly GCA_005888525.1). Taxonomy (GTDB): domain Bacteria; phylum Pseudomonadota; class Alphaproteobacteria; order Rhizobiales; family Hyphomicrobiaceae; genus AWTP1-13. The sequence goes on along the minus strand of VBAB01000411.1, from coordinate 2,245 downwards.
TAGCGCAGCATCGCCCGGTGCAAGATCATGCTGCGCTCGTCGGCCTCCCGCAACTTGGCGGCGGATATCCGCAGGCCGTGTCCCGCGACTTGAATGTACGTGTCGTGTTGCGCGCGATCGTGCCCCATGACGATGGCCAATCCGTTCATGCCTTCGCGACCGATGATGCCGACCTCGATGCTCGGCTTGTTTGTGCCGTTGGCGACTACGGACGCAAACCCGGATTCGATGAAGTAGACTTGGTCGATGCGCTTCCTACGGGCTTCGAGCGTCTTCCTGACCGGAAGGTCGACGGCTTCGAGGTGCGGTTCGAGCAGCGCGAATTCTTGGCGCGAAAGGCGCGACAAAATGCGGTTTGACGGCATGGGCCATCTCACGGCGCGGCAAAGCGCCAACTGCCAGAGGCAGACGGCCTAGTTGCTGTTGGCCGAGATGTCCCAAGCGCCGATCAATCCCTGGAGCGCAGCAAGCGCGATGATCGGCAGATAAGGCCACGCGCGTGGAGCTAGGACGAACGGGTGCTGCGCAAGGCAGAGAACCTACACCCGTTGCCGGAAAACACCTAGCGCAGCAGCGACAAGTACGATTTAATACATTAATGCGGAACGCATCCTGATACGACACGTTGCCGCTATGAGACGCGTCTCTCCGGACGCAACTGTCGCCGGGACGGCGACCTGGATCAGCGACAAAAGCCAATCCACTTGCGCGCGGCGTGATCGCGCGCGTGCATGAGCACGTCAGATGGACAGCAACCAGCAACCGTGGGGCACGCAAGCCCTCAGCTGCGTGGGCGCCACACTTCGCGAAGCGACGAAGTTCGTAACGGAGGAGCCGCTGCCCACTGTGCTGTGGGTGCTCCTCCTGGAGCTCGAGCAGGCGGAGGTCGCGGGAGGAAAGGTGTCGCACAACCTTCCGCATTGGACGAGCGACCGAGAGGCGAAGAAGAAGCACTAAGGCCGGTCGGTGCGGACGGTGTGCTTGCGATATCGCGAACAAGGTGGTGCGATCAAATGCTGAAACCGCTAAGGAGACTGAGGACGCGGATCTTGGAATACTGGCGCGAAGCATTCACGTCCTGGTTGGTTGCATATTGGCGCAGCGCGTGGCGATGACGGCTGGCAGGATTTCGTAAGAGCCGCACGGAAGGGGTGCCCGCAGATTGGATGCGGCGCAACTCACGGTACTGAACCGAGAGAGATGCCGCGCGGATCATGCGCGTGGGAGTGCCTGCTGATGGTGTGCATCATGCTACTAAAGTGGGTGCGACATCCCGGGCCGGAACTCTCCCACGCCGCAAGCATTGGGCGGGTATGCCAGTCCCTAAGAAACGATTGAATCGCACCGCTGGGCCGGAAGTGGACGACCTTTGGGCGTGGGCGGTGATTGGCGTGATCGTTGGATGCGTGACGCTCGTCCTTTGGCTGCCGCTACTCAAGCAAGTCTTTGGTTGACCTCACGCGAACCCCGCCAGCCGTCTTCGCATTCGTCATCGGTTGCGAAGGCTTCGTTGCAATTGATTGCGCTGGGATCTGAAGCATCGGCGCATTTCGCGTCTGCGAAATGATCGCCGCGCGGTGGAGTACGACAAGTATTGACAGTCACGAACGTATTTCTAATTTTCCTGGCAGAGGTCGAGACTTGCTGGGAGGGAGGAGATGAAAGCCCGACACGTGATAGACAGCGCTTCCTATGGGCCGGAGGCCCTCAAGGTCATCATCCAGGCGTTCGATGAGGCGTGGCGTGATATTGCAGGCAACTTCGGCAACGACCCCCGCGACGTTGAACTGGCCCGCCTAAAACTGGCAAACGCTTTGTTATCCGTTGCCTGCGAGGAAAGCCATGACGTCGAGGCGCTGAAAAATGGCGCCTTGCAAGCAATGGCCCTTGGCTACCGCGAGCGCGCACGCCGCGCGCCATCAACTGCTCTGTAGATTGTCTAGATCAGTGGGCGCGCCTCGAGCGGTGGGTGAGGCGCAGGCACCCTCATTTATTGCTCATGGGGCAGCTCACCGTACGGTTGGATACTCCTGCATCGTGCGCTTGCAGGCAACGCGCCATTCGGCCTTCGTCATGTGCGTGTCGCGATCCCAAAAACCCATGCAGTCTTGGAGCGACTTGCCGCCACCGCCGGGCTTGCTGGGCGCCGATTCGCTGGGGCTCGCGCCAGGTGATAGCGCCAAACTGCCCTGACCTGTTGCGCCGTTCTGGATAGTTCCACCCGTGGAAAATTGGCTGGGAAGCG
>VBAB01000923.1 GCA_005888525.1 Alphaproteobacteria bacterium | reverse complement strand
GCGCTGGGCACGCCCGGCAGCTATGGCATCCTGCAGACGCAGGTGCAGGCCCTGGTGCAGCACCTTGATTTCGGCTCGCCCTTGCAGGAGGCGATTGAGCAGCCTCGCGCGCGGCTCTGGGACGGTCGTCTGGTCGAACCTGAGTCCCGCTTCGAACCCGCGGTGCTAGACAAGCTTGTCGAGCGCGGCCACACGATCCAGCGCAGTCGTGCCTGGATCATGCGGGTGGGCGGAATGCAGGGCGTCGCCATTGATCCAGCTACGGGGCTGATGACCGGTGCCTGCGATCCCCGGCGCGACGGCTACGTCGCTCCCGCATAGAGGGCGCGCGGGGCGTCAAGTA
>VBAB01000922.1 GCA_005888525.1 Alphaproteobacteria bacterium | reverse complement strand
TCCCCTCAAGTCTGAGGGTGTCGCAAGGGAAGTGACGAAGGGGATCGACGGGCTCGTCGGCGTCGCGGCAAGAATGCGCGTCTGGTGGCCGAGCTGTGGCCGATGCCGGCAGAAAAATGCGTAGGTCACGCAGTCGACGCACGTCGCGTCCGCTTCGCCACGGGCGACGCGCTCGATGTTGCCAGGCTGACTGTGTGTCTCGGCGATCGAACCAAAGAAAGACCTGCCATCGGCTATCTCGGCGATCGCCCGGCGCGGCAGGTTCATGCCGGAATTGGAATAGCGGCTGTTGTAGACGAAGCGGCATCCCCGCAGATCCGCCAGCCGCGCGAACGCCGCGTCGCGATGCACGATGAAGACGCCTGCGTGGGTCGCCCCCTCGCAATGTTCGACCGCATAGACGGGGGCGCCCAGCAGTGTCGCCTGGCCGCGGTAGATGGTCTGCAGAGGATATCCGCATACCTGGGTGAACAGCGTGTCAGGCTCGATTTCGGCCGGCACCGGCGGACGCTCGAAGGCTAGGCTGGCCGTAATCTCACGGAAGCCCTGCCGCGCCAGCTCTATCCGGACAGCACCCCAGAACGCGGCATTGACCGAACGCATCTCCGGGAGATTGTACATCGGCAGGCTTGCACGCCCGGGCGCTGCTGATCGTACCGGCATGCGATCCCCCGTCAGCTGCCGTTCTCGGTGTTCAGCTCCGGGAAGAACGTGTCCTTCCAGTCGCTGGGCTTCTGCTTCAGGGTGCCGATCCGGGCCAAGTATTCGGCGATCTTGACCGAGTTCTCGGGTGCCAGCGTGAAGCGCACATCCGGATCCTCGAGCACCTTGGCGAAATACTCCGCTGGCAGCTTGGAGGGCTCGGCTTTCACATAGATGGAAGCGGCGCGCGCTTTGTCCGTGTGGATCAGCTCGATGGCGTCCCGGACGGCGGCGACGAAAGCTGCCACCAGCTTGGGGTTCTCACGATGAAAGCGGGTGGTGGTCCAGCTCGCGAGCGCGGTGATCGGGCTGCCGAACAACTGGGTGCTCGACCACACGCGGTGGATGTTCGGCTTGTCACGCATTTGCTGGCTGAAGGGCGGCGCGAAGAGATAGCTGTCGACGGTGCTGCCCCCTGCGGTGAGCGATATCAGCCCATCGGGCTGCGCCAAGGTGACTGTCATCGGGTCGAACGCCGCGTGCTTACCTATACCGTTGATCTGCTCGGAGGCCATCTGCAGGAAGACCGCCGGGACAGATACCTTTGCTGCCGGCAAGCCGATCTTGTTCTTCTGCGGGTCGAGATCGCGCAGCGATTTGAGATTGGCGTCGGCGGTCCACAGGTCGTAGGGCACGGAGGAAAGTGCCGTCAGCCCCAGCAATTCCTGGTCGCCGGCGCCGCGCGTCTTATCGCGTGCGATCAGGAGGACGGTGACACCACCTGCGCCGATGTCGAGGGATTGCGACAGCAAGCCGTCCTGGATCTGCGGCCCGCCCGTGAAATTAACGATGCGCATGGTAACCGGTTCCAGGCCCTGCGCCTTCATGTGCTTGTCGAGCAGCCCTGCGTCTCAGCTCCTTCCCCTGCGCAAGGGCAGTAAGCGGCTCCAACGTGAGAAGAGCTGCGGCAAAACTCACGAAGGCCATCACGCACTTCCCCAGGCTAGTCCTGCACAGCATGAGAATTCACCTCATCGCGATTGACGGACGCTTTGCATCTATATCACGGTGATGGGCTGGCGGTACGCGGAGGTGAGCTACGGACATGCGCACGAAGATCGCAGCGACTTGGATCGTTGCCCACGAAAGAGGCAAGCACGCGCTGATGCGCGACGGAGAGGTCGTCTTCGAGGGCAACAAAATCCTGTACGTCGGCAAGGGCTTCGAAGGCCGCGTGGACAAGACCATCGATGCGGCGGGCAAACTGGTCGCGCCGGGGTTCATCGACACGCACGTGCACTCCGGGCACCGCGCCTCGCACCGGCTCATCAGCGACACCGGGCGGCCGATGTACTACGGCCAGCCATTCCTCGAGATCTCCGTTCCCAAGGAAGGCAAGGTGGTCAAGGGCGATCCGCGCTACCTGAAGCATGGGGATACGGGCTCGGCGGCTGCGTTCGAGCTCAACGCGGCGTTTACCGTCGCCGAGCTGCTGCGCAACGGCGTCACGACCTTCGTCGAGTACGGCAGCCAGCTCAGCGTGCAGGACGCGCTGCTTGCCGAGACAGCGCGGCTCGGGGCTCGAGCTTATCTCGCACCGGGCTATGATTGCGGACGCTGGGTCGCCGACGAGGAGGGCCGTCTCAAGCGCGTGCGCAACGACGAGCTCGGTCGCGAGGGCTTCAAAACCGCGCGCGCGTGGATCGAGAAGAACGACGGGGCAGCCGGCGGCCGCGTGCGCGGCATCCTGGTGCCGCGCGAAGTGGAGACCTCGAGCCTCGATGTGCTGCAGATGACCGTGCGCACGGCCGACGAGTTGAAGCTACCGATGGCGACGCACGCGGCCTACAGCGTCATTGAGTTCTACGAGGTCGTCAAAGAGCACATGAAGACGCCGATCGAGCTGCTGGACGACCTCGGCATGTTGCGTCCCACGCTCAACATCGGGCACGGAAACTTCATCTCGGACAACCCCAACCTCAACTACTCGGT
>VBAB01000410.1 GCA_005888525.1 Alphaproteobacteria bacterium | reverse complement strand
AAGCCGGGCGGTCTTTTCGTCTTCCTCGACAGCCTGCAGATGGGTGACCGTCCCGGCTGGGACGGTCTGCTCGAGAGCTTCCCCGTGCGCTTCCACGAGCCCTACTACCGCAGCTATGCCATCGACGATCTCGAGGGCATGTTCACCGCGGCGGGCCTGCTCCCAGAGTCCATGTCAACGCCCTACCTGTCCAAGCTGCTGGCCCGCCGCAAGCGCGCTGCGGGCTGAGGCGCAGAGGGGCCCACCCTCGCTGGCCGAGCCTTCCAACTCCGTGCTGAGCTCGCCTGCCCTCGGCAGGCTCAGGGCGAGGTTGTGACTGCGTTGGTCCTCAGACCAGCTTTTCGCTCACCGTCAATGCGCGGCAGTGCATCATCGCCGCTAGGCCTGCCAGAACCACTTTGCGCACTCGTCCTCCCGCTCCCGCTCGGTACGGCCGATGTCGGCCAGCTGCCGCGCATCCAGCTCGCGCAATTGGCGGCGCGTGCCGATGCGGCCGAGCCAGAGCATTGCCGTGGCGCGCACGGCCGGAACGGTGAAGGCGTATTGGCGCAAGATCTCGGTGCGCATAGGGGGTCTCATCGCTTTTTCGCGGACGGCACTCTGCGCGACGGTACCGAGAAATGTTACGGTGGCGGCCGAAGCATGGCCCGATCGACAGGCCTAGGATCGCCGCGCACTACGAAGGATAGAGCGATGGCCAGCAATGCCACATTCGCGGAAGTCGCCGCGCTTGCCGGAGACCCTGCACGCGCGGGCATGCTGCACGCGCTGATGGATGGCCGCGCGCTAACCGCCTCCGAGCTCGCCCGCGTCGCCGGCATCACGCCGCAGACGGCAAGCACCCATCTGGCGCGCCTGTGCGTGGCGGGTCTGCTCGAAGTCGAGAAGCAGGGACGGCATCGCTACCATCGGCTGGCCTCGCCCGCGGTGGCGCAGATGATGGAAAGCATCATGCTGGTGGCGTCGCGAGCGGAGCCTTCGAAGGCGAAGCTCACGATCGGCCCGCGCGATGCCGCGCTGCGCGCCGCCCGCACCTGCTACGACCACCTCGCCGGCCGTCTCGGGGTCGCGCTCGCGGACGCCATGGTGGCCAAAGGCCAGGTCGAGCTGGCGAAGGACGGCGGCTTGATGACCGAGACCGGCATGGAGCTGCTGGCCAAGCTCGGCATCGACGTCGATCCCATGGTGGCGCGGAGCAGCCGGAGGGGACGCGTGCTGTGTCGTCCGTGTCTCGACTGGAGCGAGCGGCGCCCGCATCTTGCCGGCGCGGTCGGTGCCGCGCTGTGCACGCACTCCCTCGACAACGGCTGGATACGCCGCATCGAGGGCACGCGCGCCGTCTCGATCACGCCGAAGGGCCAGCGCTCCTTCCGCGACCTGTTCGGCGTCGCGCCGGGTTAGGGGGCATACCCCGGTAAACGCGCAACCGCGGGGCCGGCACTGGGCCACTACGCCGACGCTCTACCGCCCGCGTCAGTTGCCGGGAGTGCAACCGTGATGCTGTGCTCAGTCAGAGCCTTACTCAACTTGACCCACGGCGGAAGTTCGAATTCAGGATGCCCTTGGCTGTCGGAACATTAGCCGTGTCGGGCACTACGGGCCGCCGGATGGGTGGCAAATGCGGCACGCTTCCCCGTTCATTTTCGGGATAACCCAGTTTGCAGTCCAATTCCGTTGGCGAGGGGCCGTGCGCTCAACTAGCTTGCAGACTGGGATAAGTCATCTTCGGAGGGGCGAATGCGTTCCTTAAGACTAGGCTTGGCAGCGACGGCGATGATCTGCGCACTTTCGGCCACGGCTCAGGCCGCCGATTGCGTCAAAGTCTCAGTGGCCGGCGAATCATTGACCCACGATCTCGCCGTCCTCTTCTCGACGAACGGTCTTAAGAATATCATGGCTGGGCAGGGCCGCGTGGGTCAGGGCCCGGTCAGCACGACCTGCAAAGCAGGCTCAGGTACGACGACGTGTCACTCCTCGCAGATGGCGTGCAAAGTGACAACTCCCAAAACCTGCTTGGGTGCTTGGCTTTGCCTCCCCATTTGACCTCGCTGCTTGGCGCCAACGAAGAGAAGAAGATTCGCCAGCGATGAAGTCATCGCGTTGGGCCTCGCTGGCTTCGATCCAGACCGCGCTTGGCGACGTCGCCGAGATCAAAGATGCGGTCGGCATCGGGTCATGAGGCAGACCCCGGCGAGGAGCGTGTGACGGCCGTTTCCCCTCCGAATGCCGCCATCTCTGACGCGTTCGGGGACGCATCGGATGCTACCAGCGGCTAGCCGAACGAACGCGCTCGCAATTGAGGCGAAGTCAGCTTCTGCCAAACTTCCTCCGTGGGCGGCCGAACGTCAAGTTGTCCGCTCTTTTGGGGGTAGATCGACCGTGGTGCCGTATTCGGTCGACCCGACTCGCCCTCGCCATCAGCGCGGGATCAGCGGATAGCGCCAGAAGTCGCCCTTGGGCGTGGTGATGCGCTGCAGGATAGGGATGCGTGTCTCGGGCGGCCGCTCGCCGGTTTGCAGCAGGAGGCTGATGTCGGCCAAGAGCGCGCTCTTCTCGGCGTAGGAGGAATGATTGAGCGCCAGGTAGTCCGTGCTCGTCTGGCTGATGTCGATGGTGTCGATGCCGGCCAGCACGATCGGTCCGTCGGATGGTACATCGCCGGCACGTGGGATGCCGCCTGCCATCCGGCGCGCCGCCGCCATTGCCCGATCGTTGGACGAGCAATAGAGCGTGACGCCGCGCCCGTACTGCTTGATGTTGGCGGCCAGGTTCTCGAACAGATTGCGGTCGACATCGGGCGCCGCCAGTATGATCTGGTTGAGCTGTACCCCTGGCGGCAGGCTGGGCCCGAGCGACTGCAACACGCGCAGCAGCGGCATGTTGCCCATGCTGTGCGCGATCACGCTGACGCTCTTGGCACCCGTGTCCTTGACGACCAGCGCGATGTACTCGCGCAGGTAGGGCTCGGCCTGCTCGGAGCTCTCCCGGTCGTAGCCGTAGCCGGTGAACGCGGCGCCCGAGGGCCAGCTGTAGAGGAACGTCGCGCCGTCGAACTTGAGGTCGTAGGCCATCTGCGCGGAGCGGAAGAGCGCGTAGTCGAAGGTGGTGTTGTAGCCGTGCACGAACACCACCGCCTGGTCCTTGTAGGAGGTGCTGCCGCCGATGCGCTTGCGCGCCAGCTCGATGAACTCATCGCGCGTCAGCGCCTTCAGCTCCCGGATCGTGAAGTGCTGCTTGGGATCCTCGGCCTGCTCGTAGATGGTGACGTTGATGAAGGGCACGCGGATCGCGAACGGGCGCTCGATATTGGGCACCTGGTGCGACTTCGGCACCGTCACCAGCGCGTGTCCGAGCTCGAGCCTGCTCGCGCGATCGGCGGTGTAGGTGATGCGCTTGGGCTCGTCCTTGTGCACCCGGTCCGTGCCGTAGAAGACCGGCACCACGTCCCAGTCGGACTCGGGCTGGGCGGGCACGCCGGGCGGCGGCGCCGGCGATGGCGCTCCTGAACCCCCGGTCGGTGGCTCCGGCCTGGCGGACCGAGCTTTCGGCGCTTCGGCCGAGCGCGGGGTTGGGGGCGGAGCAACCGGTGCCGGTTCCGCTCCTGGTGGCGACGGCGCAGTCGGGCGTGCCGTCGGCACCTCGGCGGACTGCCTCGGGCGTGCCTCCTCGGCGGCGCGCCGCTGGGCTTCGGCCTCTGTCGCGCGCTGGCGCTCTGCTTCGGCCGTATCGCCAGGTCCGTCGCGCCTTGCCTGCTGTTGGACGGGGGGTGCCTGGCTCTCCACGTAGGGCGCAGTCGCATGCTTGGAGGTCGTGCCGGACACGTAGATCATCACCGGGACAACGAGTCCGAGTGGCACGACCCGTGCCAGGATCTGGGCCACGCGCGATAGGTTGCGAGTCGCAAACCAGATCAAGGCATAGATCAGCGCGCCCGCGACCAGAACGGCGACCTCGACGCTCGCCGGCGAAAAGTCGGCCATGTCGGCACTCCCCCTTGCGACGTTCAGAGCCGTGATCGAAGCGAAGTGTTCGATCAGAACCGATCTTGCTCGGTGGCATATCTATGAGAAATGCGGCACTTGCCGCAATCGCCAATGCTCCCGACTGCCGAACCCTGCGCCTGCTTGGCAGGGAGTTTTGACCAAGGCATGACGTCGCACGCAATGCCATGCCAAGGCGCTAATGTGGGTCCATGCCGCCTCGCCTTCTCGCCGCCCTCTCGCTCATCGGTGCCATGGCGCTCACGGGTGCCAACGTGGCTTTCGGCAAGGCTATTGCCGCAGCCATCCCCGTCTACATATTCGTGCTCTTCCGCTTCATCGTGGCGAGCCTCGCGCTAGCCCCCATGGCGCGCCGCGAGCCAGGGCCGAAGCTCGTGCAGATGAGCCGGCGCGAATGGCGCGATCTGGCGCTGATGGCGCTGCTCGGCATGGTCGGCTTCACGGTGCTGATGCTGGAGGGGCTCAAGCGCACGGCCGCGGCCGATGCCGGGATCATCACGGCCACCCTGCCCGCGGTGGTGGCCGCGCTCGGCGTGCTGTTCGCGGGTGACCGCCTGTCGCGCCTCCAGACCCTCGCCGTGGGCCTGGCCGTCGCGGGCCTGCTGCTCGTGCAGGCCACGAGTGCGACGGGAGGCAGCGCGACCCTGGTCGGCAACCTGCTGGTAGCGGGTGCCGTGCTGTGCGAGGCGAGCTTCGTCATTCTCGGCAAGCGGCTGGCGCCGCCGTATAGGCCGCTGCGGCTGGCGCTCGGTGCCAACCTGGCCGGTCTCGTGATGGCAATCCCGCTCGCGCTCCTCGACGCGCCGAGCTTCGATCTGCGTTCCGTGACGCTGGACATGTGGCTGCTCGGCACCTGGTACGCACTCTCGGCCAGCGTATTCTGCCTGTGGCTGTGGTACGGCGGATTGCCGTACGTGGAGACTTGGCTGGCCGGCCTGGCGACTGCGGCCATGCCTGTCGCCGCCCTTGCGACCTCCGCCCTCTACCTCGGCGAGGCCATCGGCACAACGCGCCTCGCCGGCGCCGCGCTCGTCATCGCGGGGATCGTGCTGGGAGCGCTCTCGCCCCAGGTCGGCAAGGGCACGGAGACACGTCTCCCGCCTCAGCGACCGTGACCCGGCAGGGATATAGAGAAGGCACGCTCTCGCGAAGGGCAGACCCTCGTACTGTCAAGCCGCCTTCGTGTATCTTGTCGTGAACTGGCAACAGGAGAGATGCGCCATGCAGCCTGGGAAGAGACTGGTCGGCAAGGTTGCGATCGTGACGGGAGGGGCATCGGGCATTGGTGCCGAGACGGCACGCATGTTTGCACAGCACGGCGCCAAGGTGCTGCTGACCGACAGCAACGCGGCTTTGGGTAAGAGCGTGGCGAAGGAGATCACCGACACCGGCGGAACGGCCATGTTTGCCACCCAAGACGTACGCGACGAGGCGCAGTGGGCGGCAACCGTCGCGCAGGCTGAGAAGAGCTATGGCCGGCTCGATATCCTGTGCAACATCGCCGGCATCTCCGGGCGAGATCCGAAACTGAACATCCAGACGACCGTCACCGCCGGGCCGCGTCTTGCCGAGCAGACGCTCGAGCAGTGGAATCGCGTGATGGAAATCAACGCAACTGGCGTATTCCTCGGCACCAAGGCGGCGATTGCGGCCATGCAGCGCGCCGGCGGCGGCTCGATCATCAACATCTCGTCGATTTGCGGCATCATCGGCTCCCACGCCAACGCGGCCTATCACGCATCGAAGGGAGCCGTGCGCATCTTCTCCAAGGCGGCCGCGATCCAATACGCGCCCGACAAGATTCGCGTGAACTCGGTGCATCCGGGCTTCGTCGACACGCCGATGACCAGGCCTGGCCATTCCAATCCCGAGGTCGCGAAGTATCGCTTGGATGTGACCCCGCTCGGCCGGTTCGGAACGCCTGCCGACATTGCCGCGGGCTGCCTCTATCTCGCCTGCGACGAATCCTCGTGGGTCACCGGCAGCGAGCTCGTGATCGACGGCGGCATGACCGCGAATTGACGCCGGTCAGGCTGCCCACTGGAGATGCTCCATGTCGGCCGACGTGTTCGTGATGGTTCTCGGCGCGGCACTCGCGCACGCGACGTGGAACGCGCTGATCAAGATCAATGGGGATCGGCTCGCGCTCATCAAGGTGATGTCCTCGACACAGCTCGTCCTCTCGCTGTGTCTGATTCCCTTTGTGGAAGTACCCGCAGCGGAGAGCTTGCCGTATCTGCTGGCGAGCCCAATCCTCAACACGGGGTACATGCTGTTCCTAAATCGGGCCTACCAGGCAGGCGATCTGAGCCTCGTCTATCCCCTCGCGCGGGGCATCGCACCGTTGATCGTGGCCGTGGTCTCGGTCGGGTTCCTGGGTGAGCACCTGAGCCATGCGAGTCAGATCGCGGTTCTGCTCATTGCTCTTGGCATTACGAGCCTGGCGTTGACGCGTGGCGCGGCCACGCTTCGCGATCCGCGCCCCGTGCTTCTCGCCCTCGGGACCGGCGGTTTCATTGCCGGCTACACGATCATCGACGGTATCGGCGCTCGCGCCGCGGGAACCGCGCATGGGTACATGGTTTGGATCTCGCTTCTGACGGCAATCCTGATCGTAGGTTGCGTTCAATGCCTGCAGCAGGGACATCGAGCGCCTGTCAGCCGGCGCAGCCGCGGTGCGGGGATCGTGGCGGGGATCATGAGCTATGGGTCGTCGTGGCTGGTCATCTGGGCGCTGACGCTCGCGCCATTGGCGCTGGTCTCCGCACTGAGAGAAACCGGGATCGTGTTTGCCGTCATCATCGGTGTCGTGTTCCTGAAGGAACGCCTGAACCTGGCGCGATTGGCGTCGATCGGGGCGACCCTGGCAGGAACCACCATCCTCAAGCTCGGTCGGTAAGGAGTGCGCGCATGCCAATCCCGACACGCAAGCTGGGCAGGACCGGCCTGGACGTCACGGTTCTCGGCTTCGGCGCGGCGCCGCTGGGCGACATCTACGAGGTGCTGGACGACGCCACGGCCATCGCCACCGTCGAGGCGGCGGCCGCGGCCGGCATCACGTTGTTCGATGCGGCGCCGCTCTACGGACAGGGCAGCGCCGAGCACCGCGTCGGCACGGCGCTGCGCCGCCGGCCACCCGGCAGCTTCGTCATGTCCACCAAGGTCGGCCGCCTGCTGACGCCGGCCCCGGAAGGCCGCACCAAGACCACGCGCTATGTCGGCGGCCTGTCGTTCAACGTGGTGCACGACTATTCCTACGATGGCGCCATGCGCTCGCACGAGCAGTCGCTGCATCGCCTCGGCCTGCCCAAGGTCGACATTCTGCTGATCCATGACGCCGACG
>VBAB01000921.1 GCA_005888525.1 Alphaproteobacteria bacterium | reverse complement strand
CAGCTGCTCGGCCTTGAGCCGCTCGGCGAAGCCGACGCCGTACTGGGCGCCGATCACGCCGCCCAGGATCAGCGGCAGCGACAGCAGCACGTCGACGCTCTGGTTCTGCATCGCCTGCAGCACGGTGGTGAAAGCCGTTATGCACACGATCTGGAAGGTGGAGGTGCCGATCACCATGCGCGTGGGCATGCGCAGCAGATAGATCATCGCCGGCACCATGACGAAGCCGCCGCCCACGCCCATGATGGCCGTCAGCCAGCCGACGAAGGCGCCGATCGCCACCGGCGGAATGGCGCTGATGTAGAGCTTCGATTGCGGAAAGCGCAATTTCAGCGGCAGGCCCTGGATCCACGTGTGCTGGCCCGCCCGCCGCGCCGAGCCCGTCCGCGTCGGCGCCGCCCGCAGGGTGTTCACGGCCTCGATCAGCATGAGGGTGCCGATCACGCCGAGCAGGATCACGTAGGTGAGGGAGACGAACAGGTCGAGCTGGCCCAGCTGCTTGAGCTGGTAGACGATCTTGACGCCGGTGACGGCGCCGAACACGCCGCCGCCGATCAGCAGATAGCCCATCTGCATGTCGATGTTGCCGCGCCGCCAGTGGCCCACCGCGCTGGAGACGGAGGCCGCCACGATCTGGCTGGCCCCGGTGCCGACCGCCACCGCCGAGGGCACGCCGAGGAAGATCAGCAGCGGCGTCATGATGAAGCCGCCGCCGACGCCGAACATGCCCGACAGGAAGCCGATCGCCAGGCCTATCCCTGCGAGCAGGAACACGTTGAGCGACAGCTCGGCGACGGGGAGATAGATCTGCATGGCGCTGTCATACCGGGATTGCCCGCCCTCGGGCTAGACCCGAGGGTCCCCGGTATCCAGCTTTCCGCGCGTGTCGCAGGTGCTGAGATCGCGGCGCCCTGGATCCCGGGAATAAATCCCGGGATGACAACCGCTACCGCGCCAGCTCTTTGAGGCCGCGCCGGATCAGCTTGGGCGTATCGGCTCCCTCGCCCAGCTCGGCCATGGCCGCCGCCACGGCCTGGCTGGCCTGCCCCGGCTGGTAGCCCAGGTTGGTGAGCGCCGAGATCGCCTCGGCAACGGCACTATTCTCGGTCGGAGCCAGTCCTCCCTTGCGGCCGGTGGCCGGCACGTTCAGCCCCGCCACCGACAGCGCCGGCGCCTTGTCCTTGAGCTCGGCGACGATGCGCTGGGCGAGCTTCTTGCCCACCCCCGGCGACTGCTCCACCGCGGCCCAGTTCTGCAGGGCAATGGCGTTGGCGAGGTCCTGCGGCGACAGCGTGCCGAGCACGGCCAGCGCCACCTTGGCGCCCACGCCCTGGATGGTCTGCAGCATGCGGAACCAGGCGCGCTCGACCTCGCTGGTGAAGCCGAACAGGCGGATGGCATCCTCGCGCACGTGCGTCTCGATCGCCAGGCTCACGGCCTGGCCGGCCTGCAGCGCGCGCAGCGTGCGGGCGGAGGCCTGCACCTCGTAGCCCACGCCGCCGACGTCGATGATGGCGTGCCCCTCCCCCACCGCATCGACGATCCCCTTCAGCTTGCCGA
>VBAB01000920.1 GCA_005888525.1 Alphaproteobacteria bacterium | reverse complement strand
GCCTGCGCACTGCTGCAGGAAACCGTCGCCGCCTCGGCCAGATCGGCCTCCATGAACAGGCGTTGTGCGTTGAAGTCGTAGCGGGCCATCGTGCGATATTACTGTCATCCCGGCCGGAGCGCGACAGCGCGGAGAGCCGAGACCCAGGTCCACGCAACGCTATGCTCCTGGTCCCGGATATTCGCTGCGCGCATTCCGGGATGACAGGTGTTACGTCGCAACCCCCAGCATCAGCCCCATGCTCTGCACGGCCGCGCCGGAGGCGCCCTTGCCCAGGTTGTCGAGGCGGGCGACGAGGATGGCTTGGGGGTACTTGTCGCTGGCGTAGACGCGCAGCTCGAGGGAGTCGGTGCCGTTGAGGGCCTCGGGCTGCCGCATCGCCTGCCGGCATCACCTTCACGAGCTTGGCGCCGGCGTAGTGCTTGGCGAGCACCGCCTCGAGGTCGCGCGATGTCGGCTTGCCCGGCAGCGTATCGAGGTGCAGCGGTACGCTCACCAGCATGCCCTGCCGATAGTTGCCGACCGAGGGCACGAAGATCGGCCGGCGCGTCAGCCCGCAGTAGTGCTTCAGCTCGGGCAGATGCTTGTGCTCGAAGCCGAGGCCGTAGAGCTCGAAGGCCGGCGCCCTGCCCGCCTCGTAGGCCTCGATCATGCTGCGGCCGCCACCGCTGTAGCCGCTGACCGCGTTGATCGTGACGGGATAGTCGGCGGGCAGCAGCCCGGCCTCGACGAGGGGGCGGATAAGGGCGATGGCGGCGGTGGGGTAGCAGCCAGGGTTGCTCACGCGCCTCGCCGTGCGCACGGCCTCGGTCTGGGCCGCGTCCATCTCCGGAAAGCCGTACACCCAGCCGGGTGCGACCCGGTGCGCCGTGCTAGCGTCGATCACCTTGGGCGCGTCCTTGCCCAGCTCGTCGACCAGCGCCACGGCCTGCCTGGCGGCATCGTCGGGCAAGCAGAGTACGACAAGGTCGACCTCACGCATCATGTCGAGCCGGGCGGTCGCATCCTTGCGCTTCTGAGGGGCGATGCTCCTGACCTCGAGGCCCGCGACATCGGCGACGCGGCGCCGGATCTCGAGGCCGGTGGTGCCGGCCTCTCCGTCGATGAAGATGGTGGGCTTGGTCTTGACCGCGGTCTGGGCCCTCGTCTTCGGCTTGGAGGTGGCCTTCGGCGTCGACGCCGCTTTCGTGGCTGTCTTGGTGGTCATGGCGCTATTTTCCGGGGATCATGAACAAAAAAGCCGCGCTCAGGGCGCGGCCGTGCGAAGGACAAACGCTGACAGCGCCGTCATCGCACCCGCGCGCGGGGCGTGCGTCGGCGTCGAGCCGGTAATGCCGGTTGCGTCATTTGCCTCGTCATGGGCGCTCTTATGGGGTGGCTCGGTCGGCCTGTCAACCGCGGCGAGCGGCTCCGGTTGGTCGTCCCCCAGGCATCTGTGCCCTCCCTGAGGCAATCCATGCGGCAACGTCATATTCCGCGCAGGTCGGGCTGACGTTAGCGCTTTGTCAGAACCGCATGGCACATGGCTTGCTAGACTGCCACAGGAGAGGAATCGCCCATGGCTTCCGCAAATATCGTCGCGCAACCTGCGCCCGTCGCCGTGGACCCTGCCAGGTGCGCGCTCGTCATCATCGACATGCAGCGGGACTTTCTGGAGCCAGGCGGCTTCGGCGAGGCGCTCGGCAACGACGTCTCACAGCTGCGCAAGATCGTGGCGCCGCTGCGCGCACTCCTGGGCGCCGCCCGTGACGCGCGCCTAACCGTCATCCACACGCGCGAGGGGCATCGCCCCGACATGACGGACGCCCCGCGCGCCAAGGTCGAGCGCGGTGCCCCCTCCCTGCGCATCGGCGACCGGGGGCCCATGGGCCGCATCCTCATCCGCGGCGAGGTCGGGCACGACATCATCCCGGAGCTCTATCCCCTGGCCGGCGAGCCGGTGCTCGACAAGCCCGGCAAGGGCGGCTTCTACCAGACCGACCTCGACCTGATGCTGCGCAACCGCGGCATAGAGACCTTGCTGGTGTGCGGGGTCACGACCGAGGTGTGCGTGCACACCACCGTGCGCGAGGCCAACGATCGGGGTTATCGCTGCATCGTCGTCGGCGACTGCTGCGGCTCCTACTTCCCGGAGTTCCACGAGGTCGGCCTGCGCATGATCGCCGCCCAGGGCGGCATCTTCGGCTGGGTGGCGGACTCGGGTGCCGTCATCGGGGGGTTGAAGGGCTAGCTACCCGGCGGCTCACTTCAGCCCAGATGCCCCTCCTTGCGCGCCCACGCCTCGGTCTTATCGAGGGCGCGGGTGAGCATGTCGAACATGGCGTTGATCTCGGCGCCGTCGATGACGAGCGGGGGGCACAGGCCGACATTGTCGCCGCCCACCGCGCGGCAGATCAGGCCCTCCTCCTCGGCGAAACGCGCGGCCCGGGCGCCAACGCCGAGCTTGGCATCGAAGCTCTGCCGGGTGCGCTTGTCCTTGACGAGCTCGAGCGCGCCGAGCAGGCCGACGCAGCGCGCCTCCGCCACCAGCGGGTGATCGGCGAGCGCCTTCAGCCGCAGCTCGAAGATCGGCGCCATGCGCTGCACGTGCTCCACGATCTTGATGCGCTCGTAGATCTCGATGGTCTTGAGCGCCACGGCGCAGGCGAGTGGGTGGCCGGAGTAGGTGAAGCCGTGGGCGAATACGCCCTGCTTCCCGCTCTCCTCCAGCAGCCCCTGGTAGACGGGCTCCGACACGGTGACGGCGCCCATCGGCACGTAGGCCGACGTGATAGCCTTGGCCATGGT
>VBAB01000919.1 GCA_005888525.1 Alphaproteobacteria bacterium | reverse complement strand
GCGCGCGCCTCGATCACGGAGGTGAGCACGTTCTTCTCCTGGTCGGCGAAGCCTTTGACGGTCTCGACCAGGTTGGGAATCAGGTCCGACCGGCGCTTGTACTGGTTCAGGACCTCCGACCACTTGGCTTTGGCGGACTGCTCATAGGTCGGAATGTTGTTGATGCCGCAGCCGGCCAGTGTGGCTGCAACCATGAGGACGGCGACAAGGGCCGCGATGCGGCTGAAACCCTGGCGAAGCATGGGGATGGCTCCTCGAAGTCGAAGGGGGACTCGACTGTGTACCTCGCACGCAGCGTGATGTGGTGATCGATTGTGGCGCAACAAGGGGGTGTTCTCCCTCTCCCCGCTCTTCCGCGGGGAGAGGGAACGCGACGCACCCCTACTCCGGCAACTTGTGATCGGCGAACTTGGCGCGCAGGTCCTTCTTAGAGCCGTCATGGGGAGCGCATCGACGAACACCACGTCGTCGGGCATCTGCCACTTGGCGATGCTTGCGGCGAGCGTGCCCAGGATCTCGGCCTTGGTGGGGTTGGCGCCCGGCGCCTTGACCGCCACCAGCAGCGGCCGCTCGTTCCATTTGGGGTGCGGCACGCCGATGACGGCGCAGTTGGCGACGCCCTTGACCGCGAGTGCCGCGTTCTCCACGTCGATGGAGCTGATCCACTCGCCGCCCGACTTCACCAGGTCCTTGGTGCGGTCGACGATCAGCAGCCAGCTGTCGGGTGTGATCTTGGCCACGTCGCCGGTGCCGAACCAGCCCTCGCTGTCGATCTGCTTGGCGGACGCCTCCGGGTTGTTGAAATAGCCCGATACGATGGTGGCGCCGCGCACGAACAGCTCGCCGGACGTCTCCCCGTCCGGCGGCGCGCGGTTGCCCTTCTCGTCGATGACCTTGAGATCGACGCCGAACATGCGCCGTCCCTGCCTGGCGGACAGGGCAGCGCGCTCCATCGGCGACTTGGCGCGTTCCTCCGGGCGAAAGAGGGTGAGCGTGCCGACCGGGCTCATCTCCGTCATGCCCCAGCCGTGCGTCACCTCGATGTCGTAGTCGCGCGTGAAGGTGTCGATCATCGCCTGCGGCACGGCCGAGCCGCCGCTCAGGATCTGCGCGAGCTTCTTGGGCTTGCGCCCGCGCTTCTTGAACTCCTCGAGCAGCCCGAGCCATACCGTGGGCACGCCCCAGCCGGCCTCGACGCCCTCGCTCTCCATCAAGTCGTAGAGCGTGGGTCCGTCGAGTTTGGCGCCCGGCAGAATGATGGGACAGCCGGTGAGCGGTGTGACATAGGGCAAACTCCAGGCATTGGCATGGAAGAGGGGGACGACGGGCAGGATCGTGCGGTTGTACGCGAACAAGTCGGGACGCGTGGCGATGAGGAAGAACGTGTGCAGCAGCATCGAGCGGTTGGAATAGAGCACGCCCTTGGGCTCGCCCGTGGTGCCCGACGTGTAGCAGAGCGCGCAGGCGGCGTTCTCGTCGAACTCGGGCCACGTGAAGGCCGGGGACATCTCGGCCAGCAGCCCCTCGTAGCAGAGCAGGCCGCTCATCTTGCCGTTGGCCGGCATGTGCTCGCGGTCCGTCATCAGCACGTAGGTCTTGATGGTCTTGAGGGCAGGTGCCAGCTTCTCGACCAGCGGCAGGAAGGTCGCATCGAAGAAAAGAGCCGTGTCCTCCGCGTGGTTGGCGATGTAGGTGATCTGCTCGGGAAAGAGCCGAGGGTTGATGGTGTGGCAGACCGCGCCGATGCCCGCGATGGCGTAATAGAGCTCGAAGTGGCGGTAGCCGTTCCAGGCGAGCGTGGCCACCCGGTCGCCGGGTTTGACGCCGAGCCCCACCAGTGCGTTCGCCAGCCGGCCGATGCGCTCGCGCGACTGGGCATAGCCGTAGCGATGGATGCCACCTTCGACGGTCTGGGATACCACTTGTACGTCGGGATAGACTTCGGCCGCGAAGTCGATCACGCTCGAGACCAGCAGCGGCCGGTCCATCATCATCCCGCGCAGCATATGCACATCCTCCCTGAAATTGCGCCTCCAACCCAAACCTTGGCGCAATGATCACGTCGTTCATTCCCAAACCGTGTGGCGTGTTTGGGAATTTTGTTCGCCTCCTGTTTTGGTAGCCGCTCCATCGCTGAAGCTGCAAGCTTCTTTTGTTCGACCGCGCGGGTATGGCGCTCGATCCGCCCAGGGTCAGATGCCCGGCGATCGCTCCGATCTCGCGCGTCGAATACCCAGCCTCGCCGAGGCGCCGCGTTGCCGCCTCTGCGCAAGCCATGCGGCGGTGCCGCGGAATAGCAATCGTTCTCTGCGGCTACCGCGTAATCACGCGAGGTGAACGTGTTGTCCCGGGCGCGACAAAGCTGAGAATAGCCCGTGCGATCTTTGCGCCGCCCTGCACCGAGGGCTCGATCGGGTTGGCGAAGTCGCGATCGTCATTGCAAATGATCCGGAGATCGATGCAGTCGACATTGCGGGCAAAGGCCTCCCGCGTGATCGCATCGTTGAGCGCCGTGAGTGCGGTAGCGGCCAGGCTGCGGCGCAGTGGCTCGGGAAAGCGGGGCTCATAGATCGTGCATGCGGCAAGGGGAAGTTGGCGCTCCAGAACCTGGTCCAGCATCCGCGCGTAGGCCAACCGGAACCGCTCACGGATATCAGTGATCAGCTCCAGGGCCTCGGCCATCGAGCGGACGTTTCGCTCGAGCAGATTGGCTTGGCCGAGCGCGTCGTTGCCCCCGACGCT
>VBAB01000918.1:3102-3404 GCA_005888525.1 Alphaproteobacteria bacterium | reverse complement strand
TGGTGGTTAGGCATTTCTACAGCGAGAACCTCGAAAAGCAGCTTAATTGCAGCTCGCAAAGCGCAGGCCGCATGGACGGTTCCTTATTCGATCGCGGGGGTAACGCTTTCTATCACGAGCAGGGTCCAGGGAGCGACCAAATTGGCAGTTGAAAGAGGCCATAGGCCTTAGCTGGCCTTCGCGCCGTCAATGAACCTCAGTGAGGCCCTGACCGCGAGCCTGTCGTAGTCGTCCGCAATTCTGAGCATCATCTTCTTGGCTACCGGGTCTGCATGTCTTCGGCGTGCGGTCGGCCCGACCAC
>VBAB01000918.1:0-2941 GCA_005888525.1 Alphaproteobacteria bacterium | reverse complement strand
GACTGAATATCCGATCCCTAAGCCGGCAGACCGCTCCAGCCTGGAGCCTGCGGGCGGCGGATTCGGTCGTCACCATTCTTTTGCAAGTCTTTTGCAAGCCATTGCTTCGTGCGAGCTAATTTTTTTTCGACACTGCGGCACAAGCGCAGAAAGTCGGGGAACTAACTGCCTTCTCGCGCGGTTGCTAAAGGAAACTGGAGGAACGCATGAGCAATCAGGATTTTGAGCGGCAGAATTTTCAGCGGGACGCTTCAGACAAGAAGCGTGGGTCCGAAGGCCCATCCGATTGGGCCAGCAAGACCAGCAAGGATGCTTTTGCCACAGCATCTTCGCTCGCCGAGGAGGCTGCCGACAAAGCAAAGCAAGCGGCGTCCGATACGGCCGCGACGCTGTCTCGAGAGGTGAAGGAGCTTCTAAACCGTCAGGTCGGTCGTGGCGCGGATACGGTCGGCTACGTGGCACGATCCACCAAGCGAGCGGCCGACGATCTGGAGCGCGATTCTCCTCAGATTGCCGGGCTGGTTCGCAGCTTGGCATCCCAAGTCGATGGCTATGCGGACTCTTTGCGAGATCAGTCGGTCGAGCAGCTCTGGAAGTCAGCCGCGGACTTCACGCGCCGGCAGCCGGCGCTTGTGTTCGGGCTGGCAGCACTCGCGGGATTTTTTGCGCTACGAACGGTAAAGAGCAGCCCGTCGATCTCCGCGCCGTCAATTCAGCCATCCCACCCCTATCGGGGAGGGGGATCTCATGGCTCATGAGCGGCTCAAGAACGCGACCCTCCCGCACGCGCGAGCTATGTTGGATTTTAGGTGACGAGGCGATCAGGCGGCGTGGTTTGCCGGCACTTGGATGACCTCGATGCCGTTTTCGAATCTGACACCTGCGATGACCTTCGGCAACTGATTTGTGCCTTTGAGGCGCCGCCAGGTTTTTGATGCCGCGCAGAGCAGCTTGAAGACCATCAGCCTGGCGGTCGTTGGCGACAACGAGCCTTTCGTGCGCACCGTCCTGTGCCGGACCGTCGCAAACACGCTTTCGATGGGATTGGTCGTGCGCAGGTGATCCCAATGCTCAGCCGGGAAGTCGTAGAGCGCGAGCAGTGTTTCGCGATCCTTAGTCAGGCACTCGACCGCCTTGTCGTATTTTGCCGCGTATTTCTCGGCGAAGAGGTCGATCGCCGCGTCGGCCGAAGCCCGGTTAGGCGCCAAGTAGACCTCGCGCAGACCCTTCTTCATGTTGGTCTGCACCGAGAGTGCGACTTTGTTCAAGACGTTGGCGGTCTTGTGCACCCAACACCGCTGATGCCGCGTGCCGGGAAAAACCTCGTCGAGCGCCCTCCAGAAGCCGAGCGCACCGTCGCCGACGGCGATTTCCGGGGCGGTCGTAAGCCCGCGGCTTTTCACCTCGATCAGCAGTTCGCGCCAGCTCTGCGCGCTCTCGCGCACGCCGACCTGGAAGCCGATGAGCTCCTTCTTACCCTCCGGCGTCGCACCGATCAGAACCAGCATGCACTCGCCGTGATCTTCCATGCGAGCTTGCAGGAAGACGCCGTCGGCCCAGACGTAGACGTATCGCCGCGCCGACAGATCGCGCTTCTGCCAACGCTCGTACTCGCCCTGCCAATCGGCCGTCAGCCGGGAAATCACCGCAGGTGACAAGTTCGGCGCGTCCTTGCCAAGCAGTGCCGCCAGCGCCTCCTGGAAGTCGCCAGTCGAAATGCCCCGCAAGTAGAGCACCGGCAAAAGCGCGTCCAAGCTCCTCGTCCGCCGCGCCCACAGCGGCAAGATCGCTGACGTGAAGCGAACCCGCTCGCCGTCGGCGGCCACTCCGCGATCCCGAATCTTCACCCGTTCGACCTCGACCGGACCGATCCCCGTCTGGATCGTCCGCTCTGGGCCGTGGCCGTGCCGCACCAGGCGGTCGCGGCCGTCGGCAAGCTTCAAGCCCTTCATTGCGGCGAGAAACGCCTCGGCTTCCATCTCGACAGCCTGCGCAAGCAGTTGCCGCGCACCAGATCGCAAGATATTCGTCAGTGGATCATCGATCACATCGGGCTGACGCAGTGACACAACGTTGATATTCTCGTTCATGGCGTATCGCTCTCCTCGAGAGGTTCTGGCAGGCTCGACACCCGCCTCGATACGCCGCCTATCCCATTCCGTCATCACCCAGTTTCCAACATAGCTCCATCGAAAAAAGCAGCTCGATGGAGATTTTGCTCTGGGCCTTGCGCAGGTTGAAGAACACCTTCTTCTGGTTGGCCGTGGTGCCCATCTTTACAAGGGACCACGAGCGCAGGATGTACGCCTAGTGACGATGGGCGCCGCCGGGTCCCGCGGCCCCCGTATGCTGCGACCAGTCGGGCCGCACATCGGCGCCGCGGTATCCGCACCGCGTGCAGATCATACGCGCGCCCAGCGGCCGGATGACTGTCTCGTCCGGCAGTGATCGGCGTTCATGATGGTCTGGTGATTGCAGGCGATCGAATTGCAGTAGACGAGCAGATTTCGGACGCCACGGCTGCGGATGTGGCCCAGCGTGACCGGCTCGAATGTCTCTCGTTTGCGATCCTTCATGCGAGGCCAGCAGGGCGGAGGGTCAGGGGCATATAGCGGCCATAGCTCTAATCCGCGTCCTCGTCCCCGAATAGTTTGGCTGTCACCGGATTGACCAAGTGAACTTCCGGGCAGGCCAAGCACCGAACGCTGACCCATGTCCAGGGTCCATTCGGGTCGGGCTCATTATCGGTCCGACCCTGCACAGTCTTGCCGGTGTTGGGCATCGGAAGAGAAATCTTGCCATTACGCAGTCCCCGGCCGACTGATGCGCTGGACAGTTGAGGGATCGACGCCAAACTGAGCGGCGACGTCAGGGCAAACACGACGACGCCCACGAGGCTCGATAACGCGATCTCGCGTCATCGGAACAGCGTAGTGGCGCA
>VBAB01000905.1 GCA_005888525.1 Alphaproteobacteria bacterium | reverse complement strand
CAAGCGCACCTATGCGCTGGAGGGCGCCATCTTCATCGCCGGCGCCGCGGTGCAATGGCTGCGCGACGGCTTGCGCATCATCGCCTCGGCACCGGAGAGCGGCGCGCTGGCCGCCAAAGCCGATCCGGGCCAGGACGTCTATCTCGTGCCGGCCTTCGTCGGGCTCGGCGCGCCCTATTGGCAACCCGAGGCGCGCGGCGCGCTGTTCGGCCTGACGCGTGCGACTGCGGCCAGCGAGCTCGCACGAGCGGCGCTGGAGGCGGTGTGCTATCAGACGCGCGATTTGCTGGAGGCCATGCACAGCGACTGGTCGGCCGGGGCGAAAGCGGTGCTGCGCGTCGACGGCGGCATGGTGGCGAGCGATTGGACCATGCAGTTTTTGGCCGACATCCTGGACGCGCCGGTGGAGCGGCCCACCATCGGCGAGACGACGGCCTTGGGTGTCGCCTGGCTCGCGGGCCACAAGGCCGGCGTATGGCCCGACGCGCAGGGCTTCGGCAAGCTGTGGAGGCTCGACCGCGACTTCAAGCCGGCGCTGGCTGCAGCCGAGCGCGAGCGCAAGTACGCGGGTTGGAAGCGCGCCGTGCGCGCCGTACTTGCCCACGCCGGCAGCGCATGATGCAATCATCCCTCCTCGAATCCTGGCGCCGGCGGTGGTGGCGGGCGGACCCCGCCGCGCTGGCGGTCTACGCCGGCCTCAAGCCGATGACGGTGGTCACGGGCGCCTCGGAAGGCATCGGCTACGCCCTCGCGTGCCGCTTTGCCGCCGCGGGCAGCGATCTCATCCTGGTCGCCCGTCGGCCCCAGTTGCTCAACGAAGCGGCAGAGCGCATCCGTGCCCACTACAAGGTGGAGGCCGTCCCGGTCCCCGCCGACGTCACCCAGCCCGAGGCGATCGCCGCCATCGAGACGGCGCTGGCGGCGCATCGGGCCTATGCGGACGTGTTGGTCAACAGCGCCGGCATGGGGCTTGCAGGTGAGTTTCTCAGCCACCCACCGGAGGCGGTTTTGCGGCTTCTCGATCTCAATGTGCGCGCCTTGACCGAGCTGATGCGCCATTTTCTGCCAGGCATGCGCGTCCGCGGCCGGGGCGGCGTTCTCAATCTGGCCTCTTTGGGCGGCTACGCGCCCGGCCCGTACCAGGCGGTCTATTACGCGAGCAAGGCCTATGTGATGTCGCTGAGCGAGGCGGTAGCCGCCGAGACGGCCGGCGAGGGCGTGCGGATCAGCGCCCTAGCGCCAGGGCCCGTCAACACAGGCTTTCACCGGAAAATGGGTAGCGAGAGGGCATTCTATCGCTATCTCGTCGTCCCCGCGTCCGCCGAGGGTGTGGCCGCCGCCGGTTATCGCGGATTTGCCTTTGGGTGGCGCGTCATTGTGCCAGGAATCCTCAACCCATTCATGGCATTGGCCATGCGCGTCATGCCGCATAGAATAGTGATTCCGATCATCGGATGGTTGCTGAAGCCACGTGGAGCCCAGGGGAACGATGCTCGAGGCCAAGTCAACGGATAGCTCGGACGAGCCTGCCGCTTCCTACACGGTGCCGGAGCGATCCGCGCCTCAGGCGAAGAAGCCGGTTTGCATCGTGCTGCACCAGGAGAACTCCAATCCGGGCCATGTCGGCCAATGGTTCGTGCGCAACGGCTACACGCTCGACATCCGCAAACCGCGTTTTGGCGATGCGCTTCCGGAGACGCTCGCCAACCACTGCGGCGCCGTCGTCTTCGGCGGCCCCATGAGCGCCAACGACAAGGACGAGTTCATTCGTCTCGAGACCGAGTGGGTCGGCGTCGCGCTGAAGGAGGAGAAGCCCTTCTTGGGCATCTGCCTAGGCGCGCAGATGCTGGCCAACCATCTCGGCGCCAAGGTGGGCTTCCATGCCGAGGAGCTGACCGAGATCGGCTACTACCCGCTCATCACCACCACCGAGGGCATCCCCCTGGGGCGCTTTCCCGAGCACGTCTACCAGTGGCATCGCGAAGGCTTCGAGCTGGCGCGCGGCGCGCGGCTCCTTGCCACATCCACCGGCGCCTACCCCAACCAGGCCTTCGGCTACGGCTCGGCCATCGGCGTGCAGTTCCATCCCGAGATCACCTACGCCCAGGTGCACCGCTGGACCGGTCACAACAACACCCGTCTCGGCATGAAGGGCGCCCGCGCGCGGCACGAGCACATCGAGGGCCACATCCATCACGGGCCCAAGGTGCACGCCTGGCTCGACCGCTTCCTCGGCCGTTGGGCCAAGGCCGAACTCACGATTGATTAAGACCCTGTTGGCGGTTTCGTAACGGCTTCCCGGCTTTATAGGCGCGAGGCACTGGGATGTGTTGCGCGTACCCAGCGCTCGCGGTGTGGCCGGGTTGCGTAACATGCCCGGCCGCACCTGCACCCTCCCGGCTTGATCCTCGGACACTCGATCGCCGGCGCTGCCGCGATAGACCGACGCGTTGCGGGCAGCGCAAGAATTCCGCATCCCTGGGAGAAGACATTTTGGGTCACCCACGACAAGTGGTAACGTCGCGTATCCTTGTGAACGTCGCCGATGAGCTCTTCATCGGACGCCGTGGTCGCAGCGGCTGGTTTTCGACGAGGCAAAGGTCGTCTATTTGGCCACAGGCAAGCTCGGTACTTGATGAGATTGATCCGCGCGCAATTCATCCTGGTCACGCTCGCCGTGGCGGCAGCCATCGCTCTCGCAGCCTGCTCGACGATCGACCCACCCAACAACGACCTTCTGACGTCTAGCATTGCGCCAAGCACGGTGCGCAAGAGCATCTGCGTCATTGCCGCTATCGGCGACACGTTCTCCGTGCAAAAGATCGGCGTGACCGTGTTCGGCAATGTGCTGGACAAGCATCCCATCGACGCCTGGGGCATCGACAGCGCGGTGGCGAGCAAGATCAGCACCCGGCTGAGCCCTCGCTTCGATGTCAGGCGGATCGACTATCCAGTGGGAACGTTCCTCCCGGTCGAGCAAGTGAAGTCGGTGCTTTCCAGCGACTACAAGGACCACCGCGCGGAAATACGCGACATTGCCCGCAATATCACCGCCTCTCAGAGATGCGACCTTTGCATCGTGGTGACCAAGTCGAGCAGCATGTACAGCAATACCAATCAGGCCATATCTGGCCTCGGCATACTCGACAACAGCAACCTGCTGTTTGAAAACGTGTTTCTGTTCGCCATTTGGGAAATGCGCGTGTTCGACGGCAAGACGTTCGAGGTGCTGGCGCACAAGCGTGCAACGAGCCAGGATCCGCCGCTTATGGCCGCCATTCGCGGGCCGTATCGCAAGGTCGACAAGACTTGGCTTCCGGCACCTGGGCAAGTCGCACAAAGTGCGAGACTAAGGAATGCGACAGCAGAGCTCGTCGCGCAAAGCCTCGATCCAGTGGTCACCGAGCTGTTTACCATCCGGTGACGGGATCGGCTATCGAGCGTCGAACAGCCGCACCACCAGGCGTCGCGCCAGCACGCCGGCAACGCGCCGGCGGTAGTGGCCAGGCGTGAAGGTGGTCTTCATCGACATGATCTGGTCGCGCACCAGCTCGTCGAGCCCATCGAGCACGCGGTCGTCGAGCCCGCCGCCGCACAGCTCTTGCGTGCCCACGAGCAGCACGGGGCGCGGGTTGGTGCCGGTGACGGCGACGCGCAGATCGGCCAGCGTCTCGCCATCGCGACGCAGGGCTGCGGCGACGCCCGCCACTGGATACTCGATCGAGCGGCGGATGCGGATCTTGTCGTAGGCCGAGCGCAGCCCGGGCACGTAGAGG
>VBAB01000409.1 GCA_005888525.1 Alphaproteobacteria bacterium | reverse complement strand
AGGCTGAATATGAAGGCTCTCATCGCTTTTCTCCTTGGACACCAGAGTCTGAGCCCGCCGGCCCATTCCCGTCAATGGGCGGATCTACCGTTGCGAGCTGGAGATAGGCGATCAGCGCATCGCGCTGCGCTGCATCGGGCATCTTCTGCAAGGGCATTTTCGACCCGGGCGTGAAGATCTCGGGCCCCAGCTCGAACAGCTTGCCCAGCGTCTGCGGTGTCCACACGATCTCGAGCCGCCTGAGCGCTTCCGAATAAGGGTAGCCCGGCAGCGTGCCGATCTTGCGGCCGAAGACCTTGTGCAGCGTCGGGCCGGCGCGATTGCGCCCGTCCGGCAGCAAGGTGTGGCAGACGCTGCATTTGCGGGCGAACTGGATCTCCCCCTCCGCGACCTGCCCCGAGATCTGGCCGCGCACCTGGAAGCGGCGCGGGAAGGGGCTGGCGATGGCCTCGAAGGGCTCGCGGGGAGCGATGCGCCATAACGTGGCGAAGTCGTCGAGCCCGCCGTAGTAGAGAGCCGTGCCGTCGGCGATGAAGGCCAGCGCCCACACCGGCCCATAGGGATTGCGATACTCCTCGATTGGAGAGCCGTCCGCCGACCGCAGCACGCGGATCACCCCGTCGCCGCCGCCCGTGGCGATGACACCCGGCCTCTCGAGCACCGTCAGCGCCAGCACCGGACGCTCGTGGGCCGGAAGCTCCATGACGGTTGTGCCCGTCTCTCCGTCCACCACCGCCACAGAGCCGTTGAGCCCGCCGAAAATCAGCCGCTCGCCGCCGGGCAGCCGGGCGAGAACGTTGATGCCCCAGCCATGGCGATAGAGCGGCCTCTGAAAGCTGCCGTCGGCGCTGCTCCACAGTCCGATCGTGCCATCGGCGCTGGCGCTGTAGACGCGGCTCCCGTCGGCCGAGAAAGCCACGGCGTTGACCGGCCCCTGATGGCCCGACAGCACGGGACCGGGCTCGCGTTTGGCGAGGTCCCAGAGGCGCGCCGTGCGGTCCCAGCTGGCGGACGCCGCCCACTTGCCGTCAGCCGATACGGCAAGACCGACGATCTTCGCCTCATGGCCGAGGAAGCGATGGGCGAGCTTGCCCGTTTCCAGGTCCCACAGCGCGACGGTGCCGTCGTCGCCGGCCGCCAGCGCCAACTTCGATCCCGGCACGAAGGCAACGGCATTGACGGCGCCGGCATGGTCGTCGAGGCGCGCGAGGCGGCGCGGCTCCTCGGCGGCCACGTCCCAGACCATCATGGCGTAGTCGAAGGAGCCTGTGAGCGCGCGTCCCGTAGCGGCGTCTACGGCGAGGGCCTTGATCGGCCCGCCATGGCCGACGAGGTTGCCGGGGCTGGCGCGCCGCTGCTTGTCCGCGGCGCGGCGATCGGCTTTTGCCGCGGCATCTGCCTCCGGGGGCTGCGCCCGAAGCGCGCCAGCCGATGCCATGGCTACCGACAGCGAGAGGCAGACAGCGGTAAGACCCCCGTGGTGAGCCCGTCGAACCACGCGGGCCACCCTCTTGACGCGTCCTTCGACAGGCTCAGGACTTCGGTTGGGAGCCCAGCATCCTGCGTCGGCTGCCATCATTCCGCCGGGGCCATGCGCGCGGCGGCGGTCTCGGCTGCCGCCACCTCCTCCATCTTTTCGATCTCGCGCTCGGCCCACAGGCTGTGGTGCTCCTTGGCCCAGTTGACGTCGACCTGACCCGAGCCCATGGCCGAGAACGCACCCTGCATGCCCAGCGTGCCGATGTAGATGTGGGCGATGATGACGACGACGAGCCCCAGCGCGACGATGCCATGCCACGTCGTGGCGTGCTGCATCTCCTGCAACGGCGTCAGATTGGTCGGCAGATTCGGCGCCAGCCCAACCAAGGAGCCGAGCCAATTGAGCGCGGCGAATGTCTTGGCGAACAGGGCCGTCTCGAAGGGGAACAGCAAAGCCATCCCCGAGAGCGACAGCGACAGCCCACCCAGCATGACGAGCCAGAACAGGATTTTCTGCCCGGCGTTGAACTTCCAGGCCGGCGGATGCGAGCCCCGGACGAACATGCCGCCGCCCTTGGCGAGCCAGACGACATCGCGCCAGCTTGGGAAGTTGTAGCGTAGCCAGACGACGAAGGTCAGAGCCAATCCAACCATGAACGCGAACGCCACGTAGTTGTGCAGCCACTTGGCGCCCACGGAGATCTCGGAGAAAAGCGCGGGGCCGAGGAGCGGCAGCAGGAAGTAGCGGCCATAGAGGACATTGAGGCCGGTCAGCGCCAGGATGATGAAGGAGGCGGCGAGCAGCCAGTGACCGAAGCGCTCCAGATCGCTGAAGCGCGTGATGGTCCTGCCGGCCCAGCCGTGCTCGATGGAGATGCGGCCGCGCAGCACGAAGAAGGCGGCCAGTAGCACGGCGATGCCGCCCAGAGACCACAGCCCGTATTTCGGCAGCGGCCCGTTGCGGAAATTGCGCCATGCCTCGCCGTCCGACTGCACGAGCTGGCCGGCCTTCTTGTCGGGGATGGAAACCTGCCCCTGCAGCCCCTCGCGCACCCGCCTCCACAACTCGTTGTCGTAGTTGCCCGGCCGCTCCGGCTGCACGACGTTGGGTCCGCCGGGAGTGGACGCGCCCGGAGGCGGGCGCACGCTCGAGCTCGGCTCCTGCCCCTGTTGCGCACCGGCGATCGACACACCCAGTGTGAGTGCGAGTGCCACGCCGGCCAGCGCACCGGCGAAACTCAGTGCCGCTCGCCCGCCGATCGCACGGCCCATCCTGCCCGCCTGCATGGTCCGATCCTCCCGATCGCTGCTCGTTTGGTCCATTGTGCCAAGAGAAGCCTTCTCTGCCAATGCGATCCCGCTTCTCCGCGGGCCACGCATTTCGTTCACCGCTGCAGGTTGCCGCGCTCCTGCAGCTCCCGTAGACATGAGGCTGAAAATCCAGCGGGCGGTTCTGCTCGTTCTCTCGGCAGCCGCCCGCCAGCGTCAGGAAAACGACGGTCGCAAGAAACGCAACCCAACGCACGTGTGCCATGCCTGCCTCCATTCAGCACCGGCGCCAGTGACGCAAAGGGGCGACCGGTATCGGCCGCCCCCGTTTGCGATCAGCGTTCCGTGCCCGCCCGAGCCCACGAGCCCGACATCAGCGCGCCCCTTCAGCCGGATTGGCCGGGAAAGGCCTTGCCCCAACCCCAAGCGCCCGAGCCGAAGCCGCGCGTGACGACGCGCTCGCGATAGATCGAGGACACGACATCCCCGTCGCCCGCCAGCAGTGCCTTCGTGGAGCACATCTCGGCGCACAGCGGCAGCTTGCCCTCGGCCAGACGGTTGCGGCCGTACTTCTTGAACTGCACCTCCTCGTTCTTCTCCGGCCCGCCGGCGCAGAAGGTGCACTTGTCCATCTTGCCGCGCGTGCCGAAATTGGAGGCCTGCGGATACTGCGGCGCTCCGAACGGGCAGGCGTAGAAGCAATAGCCGCAGCCGATGCACAGATCCTTGTTGTGCAGCACGACGCCTTCCTCGGTCTGATAGAAGCAGTCGACCGGGCAGACGGCCGCGCACGGCGCATCCGAGCAGTGCATGCAGGCAACCGAGATCGAGCGCTCGCCCGGCTTGCCGTCGTTGATGGTGACGACGCGGCGCCGGTTGATGCCCCACGGCACCTCGTGCTCGTTCTTGCAGGCGGTGACGCAGGCGTTGCACTCGATGCAGCGCTCCGCGTCGCAGAGAAACTTCATGCGTGCCATGGCTCAGGCCCTCCAAATCTTGCAGAGCGTGGTCTTGGTTTCCTGCATCTGGGTGACGACGTCGTAGCCGTAGGTCGTCACCGTGTTCGCCGATTCGCCGAGCACGATCGGGTCGGCGCCCGCAGGGTATTTGCTTCTCAAGTCCTTGCCCTGGAAATGGCCGCCGAAGTGGAACGGCATGAAGGCGACGCCCTTGCCGACCCGCTCCGTCACCATCGCCATGACCTTGGCCTTGCCCTTCTCGGGTCCTTCGACCCAGACCTGCTGACCGTCCTTGATGCCGAGGTTGTTGGCGTCAGCAGGGTTCATCTCGACGAACATGTTCTGCTGCAGCTCGGCGAGCCACGGGTTGGAGCGCTGCTCCTCGCCGCCACCCTCGTACTCCACAAGACGCCCGGAGGTGAGGATGATGGGGTACTCCTTGGCGACGTCCCGCTTCTGAATCGATTCAAACAGCAGCGGCAGCCGGTTGAGCTTGCGATCGCTGTGGGTCGCGTACTTGGGCAGCAGGTCGCGCCGGTTGGTGTAGAGCGGCTCGCGGTGCAGCGGTACGCCGTCCGGGAAGTTCCACACCACGCAGCGCGCCTTGCCGTTGCCGAACGGCGCCACGCCGTGCTTGATGGCCACGCGCTGGATGCCACCCGACATGTCGACGGTCCATAGGACGTTCTCAGGCTTGTCGCCGCCGATCTTCTGGATGACGGCGAGCTCCTCGGGCGTGAGGTCCTTGTCCCACCCCATCTTCATGAGCATGCCCATGGACACGGGCGGGTGACCGTCCTTGATCTCGTTGCCCACAGGATAGCTTTCGACCGCCAGCAGGCTATCGGCGACCGGATCGTTCTTCGCCCACTTGTCGTTGGCCTGACCCTTCACGGTCAGCCCGAAGTTGACACGGAAGTTGAGGCCGCCCTCCGCGACGGATTTCGATGTGTCGTAGAGGTTGGGCGTGCCGGGGTGCTTCATGGCCGCGGTGCCCCAGCATGGCCAAGGCAAGCCGTAGTAGTCGCCATCGCATGGGCCGCCGTTGGCACGCAGCGTCACCTTGTCGAAGGTGTGCTGGTTGGCCATGTGCAGCTTCAGGCGCTCGGGGCTCTGGCCGGTGTAGCCGATGGTCCACATGCCCTTGTTGAACTCGCGGGTGATGTCCTCCACCACCGGCTCGTTGCCTTCGACCTTGATGTTCTTGAACAGCTCCTTTTCGAAGCCGAACTTCTTGGCGAAGAGATACATGATCTCGTGATCG
Organism: Alphaproteobacteria bacterium; assembly: GCA_005888525.1. Lineage (GTDB taxonomy): Bacteria > Pseudomonadota > Alphaproteobacteria > Rhizobiales > Hyphomicrobiaceae > AWTP1-13. The sequence goes on along the minus strand of VBAB01000409.1, from coordinate 5,629 downwards.
GACTTGGCTTCAAAGAACGGTCCGAACACCTTCTCGCGCCACTGCAGCGAGCGGTTGGACGCCGTCACGGAGCCGACCGTCTCGTACTGCGTCGCCGCCGGCAGCAGATAGACGCCGTCGGTTCGATCGTGCAGCACGGCACTGACCGTGGGATGCGGATCGATGACGACGAGCAGGTCGAGCTTCTCGAAGGCTTTCTTGAGGTCCGGCCCGCGGGTCTGCGAGTTCGGCGCATGGCCCCAGAAGACCATTGCCTTCAACGTGTCCGGCTGCTCGACATTCTCCTTGGTTTCGAGCACGCCGTCGGCCCAGCGAGAGAGCGGGATGCCCGCCGCCTCCATCAGCTTCTTGTCCTTGAAGCGGCCGAGCACCCAATCGTAGGGCACGTCCCACACCCGCGCCCAGTGCTTCCACGCCCCTTCGATGAGGCCGTAGTAGCCAGGCAGCGTGATCGGCTCGACGCCGAAGTCGGTGGCGCCCTGCACATTGTCGTGGCCGCGGAAGATGTTGGTGCCGCCGCCCGCGACGCCGACGTTGCCCAGCGCCAGCTGCAGGATGCAGTAGGCGCGCACGTTGGCGTTGCCCACCGTGTGCTGCGTGCCGCCCATGCACCAGATGACCGTAGCCGGCTTGCTGCTGGCGAGCGTCTTGGCGACGCGGCGCATCTGCGCGCCCGGCACGCCCGTGACGTTCTCGACCTCCTCGGGCGTCCACTTCTTCACTTCCTCGCGGACGAAATCCATCCCCCACACGCGCTTGCGGATGTATTCCTTGTCCTCCCAGCCGTTCTCGAAGATGTGCCACAGCAGACCCCAAATCAGGGCGATGTCCGTTCCGGAGCGGAAGCGGACATACTCAGTGGCGTGCGCGGCGGTTCGCGTGAAGCGCGGGTCGCAGACGATGAACGCCGCGTTGTTCTGCTCCTTGGCCTTGAGCAGGTGCTGCAGGGATACGGGATGCGCCTCGGCGGGGTTGCCACCGATGAGGAACATCGCCTTCGTCTTCATGATGTCGTTGTAGGAGTTCGTCATGGCGCCGTAACCCCACGTGTTCGCGACGCCCGCGACCGTGGTGGAGTGGCAGATGCGCGCCTGGTGGTCGACGTTGTTGGTGCCCCAGAACGCCGCGAATTTGCGGAACAGATATGCCTGCTCGTTGGAGTGCTTGGCCGAGCCCATCCAGTAGACCGAATCCTGCCCCGAGGTCTGGCGGATCTGCAGCATCTTGTCGCCGATCTCGTTGATGGCGACATCCCAGCCGATGCGTGTCCACTTTCCGGCGACGAGCTTCATGGGATACTTGAGCCGACGGTCGCCATGCGCATGCTCGCGCGCGGCCGCGCCCTTGGCACAGTGGGCGCCCAGGTTGAACGGGCTGTCGAAGCCGGGCTCCTGGCCGATCCACACGCCGTTCTGCACCTCGGCCATGATCGTGCAGCCGACCGAGCAGTGCGTGCAGACCGTCTTCTTGATGTCGACCTTGCCGCCTGCTGCAGCTCCCGCGGCTTCGGCTTTCTGCACGCGGCCCGCGACTGCCGAGACGGCAGCGAGGCCGCCGATGGCGAGGCCCGAATTCCTCAAGAACGTGCGCCGGTCGACTGCACCGTGCGCCTGAACCTGCAGCGCCGACGACAACCGCACGCTCTTGGCGTCGCCGTTCATCTTTTTCCTGAGCATGCCTCTCTCCCGTGTCCGCAGTCACGCCGGCAGCCGCACGCGCAGCGGCCGGCTGGAAGTTCCAACCTCAGCGCGCGAGCTCGTAGTAGCGCCTGATATGCTCGGTCTCGCGGTAGAGCGACGGTCTGGGCTTCGCCTCGACCGCTTGCGCGGGCGTCTCGCCCGTGATCGCGGCAGCGCCGCCGGCCGCCGCAGATGCGCCGGCGAGCTTCAGGAAGCTGCGACGGTCGGTGACCGCCTCCTTTTTTGCCTGCTTCATGAGTCTTGTCTCCTCACTTGTTTGCCTGCATGGACGACGGGGTCCATGTCTCTATTCCGAACTCCGCGTACGTACGGCCCCTACACCATGGCGAAAGCGCGCTCCTCGATGGCGAGAAAAGCACGGCCGACCGATCCCAGCGCGGCGTAGAGGACGGAGGCCTTTGCCTCCTCCATGTCGCGAAAGAGCACCGGCGCCCACGATCCGACGTGCGCCGCAAAGAACGCCTTCTGCTCCTCGAGCGAGAGCGCGCGCCCGAGCGAGCCGTCGATGAAGCCGGCCATCATCTCGCAAACCGAGGCGATATGGTCCTCAGGCTCGGCCACGCCTTCCTCGCGCTCCACGCCCAGCCGCGCCATGTCCTGGCGCAGCTTGGAGAGCGGCTTCTCGTGCAGGAAGCCCGTGAGATAGTAGGAGCCGTAGGGAACGAGCTCGCCGCGCGCCAGACCGATGAAGAGGTCTTGGTATTCCGCCGCCACGCTCGCGGCAGTGCTGCCTGCGCAAACCCGCGCAAACGCGCTGATGGCACGGCCAAGCTCGCTATCGTCGCCGCTCAGGCCAGTGGCGCCCTCGAGATCATGCGTGGTTGGGGGAGACGACAGGAACCGCGCCAGCAAGCGGTAACATCGCGCGCGGAGCATATCCTCCGACGCAACGTCTGGGCCCGGTTCGACCAGCCCGGCCGCCCGCGACATCGAATGCTTCCTCCCACACAGTCTTCGATGCCTCGCGATCCCCCCGCGAGGCGCTTGCGTTGATATGCCGACGGATGGCATACCAAGGCAAATTTGCACAGCAGAGTTGCCTTGGCAATACTGTGTTGCTCAAAAAAATGATCAAGCTCTGGTGAGAAATTCGGAAGTTTTTCCCACCCGCTATCGCGGCGGGATTTGTGGGAGCTTGTTGCAATGCACAAGGATGCGGCTAGATGTTCAGCTGCTCTCGTGCCACTATATACTGTAAGAGAATAAAGCGAAGAACTGGGGACAGTGCGTCGCTACTCGCACGCGCAGGACGAAGCTGTTGGCAAATCTTAGGAAAACCGAGCTGCAGTAAGGCGTCAATGAGCGAGCTCTTCAAACCATCCGCGCCCCAGGCGGCTCTCATCGATCCGTTCGGGCGGCATGTGACCTACCTGCGCGTCTCGGTGACCGACCGCTGCGACTTCCGCTGCTCTTATTGTATGTCGGAGCATATGACCTTCTTGCCCAAGAAGGACCTCCTCTCACTGGAGGAACTCGATCGCGTGTGCTCGGCCTTCGTCGCCAAGGGCGTGCGCAAGCTGAGAATCACCGGCGGCGAGCCGCTGATGCGCAAGAACATCTTGTGGCTGTTCCGCGCGCTCTCGCGCCATCTCGGCAGCGGTGCGCTCGACGAAGTGACGCTGACCACCAACGGCAGCCAGCTGACGAAGTACGCCCAGGAGCTCAAGGATGCCGGCGTCCGCCGCATCAATATCTCGCTCGACACGCTCGAGCCCGGCCGGTTCAAGGCGATCACGCGCTGGGGCGATCTCGGCCAGGTGATGGCGGGGATCGACGCCGCAGACAAAGCCGGTCTCGAGATCAAGCTCAACGCCGTCGCCCTCAAGGGCTTCAACGAGGACGAGTTCGATGCTCTCATCGCTTTCGCCCATGGCCGCGGTTTCGATCTCACCCTGATCGAGACCATGCCCATGGGCGACATCGACGGCGACCGCACGGATCAGTACCTGCCGCTGTCGATCGTGCGCGCCCGCCTGATGGACCGCTTCACGCTCGAGGACATCCCGTTCCGCACCGGCGGCCCGGCGCGCTACGTGCGCGTGCGCGAGACCGGCGGACGGCTGGGCTTCATCACGCCGATGACACACAACTTCTGCGAAAGCTGCAATCGCGTGCGCCTCACCTGCACGGGCACGCTCTATATGTGTCTCGGGCAGGACGACGCCGCCGACCTGCGCGCGCCGCTGCGGACAAGTTCCGACGACACCCTGCTTGCTCGCGCCATCGACGAGGCCATATCGCGCAAGCCCAAGGGCCACGACTTCATCATCGATCGGCGCACCAAGCAGCCCGCCGTCGCCCGCCACATGAGCGTCACCGGCGGGTGACGGGCGGCACGCCCGCAGGCGCGGCAGGTGATTTCCGCGCTATCGAAGCCACACGCGCTACCCTCATCCTGAGCCTGTCGAAGGATGCGCCGCGGACGCGACCTTCATGGTTCGACAAGCTTACCCGAGGGCCGCTCGTCATGACCCTCACCATTCCAGCCCACGCCCGGTCGGAAAACCTGCGCGGCATCGCGGCCATGCTGGCCGCCACGGCGGTCTTCGTCGTCAACGACACGCTTCTCAAGATCGCCGCCGAGGCTCTGCCGACCGGTGAAGCGATCTTCCTGCGCGGGCTGCTCACCACCCTCTTCTGCGCTTCTCTGCTCTTCAGCCTTGGCACGCCCGGCTCCCTGCCGCACGCCGTCTCGCCCAAGATCATCGGCCGAGCCATCGCGGAGATCGGCTCGACCCTCTTCTTTCTCAGCGCCCTCGTGCGCATGCCGATCGGCGACGCCATCGCCATCTTGCAATTCACGCCGCTGGCCATCACTGCCGGCGCCGCGCTGTTCCTGGGCGATAAGGTCGGATGGCGGCGCTGGCTCGCGACCTGCGTCGGCCTCCTCGGCGTCCTGATCATCGTGCGGCCGGGAGAGACCGGTTTCAATCCCTATTCGGTCCTGGCACTTCTATCGATCCTGTTCGGCGTCGCTCGCGACCTGCTGACGCGGGGTATGGCGTCGAGCGTGCCCTCGCTCCTCATCGCCGGCACGTCGTCGGCGGCCGTGACGCTGGCAAGTCTCGGCTTCATCGCCTTCGAATCCTGGAGGTGGCCGTCGGCCACGACCCTCCTGGTCATTCTGGGCTCCAGCACCGCACTGGTGGCGGGCCAATATTGGCTCATCACCGGCATGCGCACGGGCGAGATCGCCGTGGTCGCGCCATTCCGGTATTCGGTTACTCTGTGGGCCGTGCTGGCCGGCTATCTGGTGTGGAGCGAGACGCCGGATCTCGCCTCCTGGGTCGGCATTGCCATCGTCACGGCGGCCGGCCTCTATACCTTCCTGCGCGAGCAGCGGCTGGCTAAAGCCGCTCGATAGGAGCTTGTCCGCAATGAAGCCCAATCGCATGAAAGAGAAGATCGCCCGCGGCGAGGCGGCGCTCGGGTGCTCGGTGATGTTCCCTTCGCCGCAGATCGTGGAGATGCTGGGCATCGCCGGCTTCGACTGGGTGCTGATCGATTGCGAGCACGGCAGCATTGGCCCCGCCGACATTGAGCTGATGGCGATGGCCTGCGACGCCGTGGGCATTACTCCGATCGCACGCCCGAAGACCAACGCCGCCAGCGACATCCAGAGCGTCATGGACCGCGGCGTGATGGGTGTGCAGGTGCCGCATATCAATACGGCGGACGACGCGCGCCGCGCGGTGGCGTCAGTCAAGTTCGGTCCCGGCGCCGCGCGCGGACTGGCAGCCGGCACCCGCCCCGATGCATGGGGCATGGGTGCGCGGATGCCCGACTTCACCACGCAAGCCAACGCCCAGTCGCTCGTGTGCGTTCAGCTCGAGCACGAGGCGGCGCTGCGCAACATTGACGCCATCCTCGCGGTGGAAGGCATTGACGTGTTCTTCATCGGGCCGTCGGACCTCTCGCAGTCCATGGGC
>VBAB01000408.1 GCA_005888525.1 Alphaproteobacteria bacterium | reverse complement strand
CGAGCTCGGTCACCGGCCGGCTGACGGTGCCGTTCTACACGGGTGGCGAGGTGCAGGCGCGCGTGCGGCAGGCCAAGCAGACGCACATCCAGCGGCTGCAGGAGATCGAGCAGGCGCGCACGGAGACGCAGGCCAACGTGATCACTGCCTGGTCGCAGCTGCAGGCGGCGCAGGCGGCGGTGGAATCGGACCAGACGGCGGTGAACGCCAACCGCATCGCGCTTGCCGGCGTGCGCGAGGAGGAGCGGGTGGGGCAGCGCACGCTGCTCGACGTGCTCAACGCCGAGCAGGAGTTGCTGAACGCGGAAGTCAATCTGGCCACCGACCAGCGCAACGTGGTGGTGGCCTCCTACACGGTGCTGTCGACGATCGGCCGGCTGACCGCGCAGGACCTGGGCGTGTCGGCGCTGGTCTACGACATGGAGGCGCACTACCACGACGTGCGCCGCAAGTGGTTCGACATCTCCATCACCCACTCCGACGGCCGCCGCGAGGTGCTGGAAGCCGCACCCCCGCCCGGCCCGATAAAATGACGATGGAACGGAAACGCATCGCCTCGAATGCAACGTCGAGGCTGAAGCGTGAATCCTGCTCTACTTCTAGGACTTAGAGCGATGCGCGGCGCTGGCTAGCGCGCCAGGCGCAGCTCGACACGCCGGTCGAGCTGGAAGGCATCTTCCTTCGAGAGCTTGCCGCGGTCAATGCCGGTAACGGGCTCGGTCTTGCCCTTTGGCAGGAGCACCAGCTTGCCGGCATACCCGGTGTCGCGCAGGAAGCGCGCAACACTCTCGAGCCGATTGCGCGACAGCTGCATATTATACTCGTCGGAGCCTCGCTCGTCCGCGTGGCCGCTCAACGTCACGACATCGAGTTTGCGCTGGCGCAGGAAATCGCTCAGCGCTGCCGCCTGTTGGCGTCCCGCGGCCGTGACGCTCGCCTCGTCATAGGGGAAAGTGATCGGCGCCGGCGCCGGCATCAGCGGTGCAGCAACTTTGACGTCCGCAGGCGTTGGCCGCGCGCTGGACGCGATCGTGATGCGGACACTCTGTCCCGACAATTGCGTGCCAGTCCCGCTCGGCTTGGCCGTGAGCGACAGCTGATACTCTCCGGGCGCAAATTGGCGATCGATCACGGCTGCCCACTGGCCGTCCTCGTTGGCCTTCGCCGTCGCCACGGGCTTCTCGTTGGCCGATACCGTCACGCTCGCATTTGCCGGCGCACGCCCCGCGAACACCGAAGCGCCGTCCGGGTCGATGCGAACCACATCGAAGGTCGAGCTGGCGGACTTGCCCGTCCCATCCTCGACCGGTCGGAGGTCGAGCGCGGCGGCGCCGCCCGCGCTGACGCGCTTCATTGCGGCCGCGCGCTGCACCTCGGCGGAGGCAGGGACGTCAGGGAGCAGCAGCGACGCCAAGTCGAAGCGCAGGGCACATATCGCCGCGAGAATGACGAAAGCGCCCAACGCTATGCAGCTCGTGAGCTCGTTGCGACGCAAAGGACGACCCTCCGCTCTAGGCCTTGTGCCGGCTGCTTCGGATGGTCCCACTATATCGGGTCGGCCCGTCGCGACGAGAATGTGCCCACGGCGATGGTTAATCTGGGGTTGCAGCGGTGTTGTGCACCCGTGTCGAGTCAAAGACGAGGCGCCTCAGCCACCTTCCGGCTTCTTGGGTGCAGCTGGCTGGGCGCGATTTCCGGGCTTGACCGGCGCCCGCTTTGCAGGGGTCGCCGTGGCGGACTGGGTCAGCGGATATTCCTTCGGGCAATGCTTGTAGATGTACCCGTTGACCGCTCTCAGCATACTGCGGTGAAAGAGGCCGATGGTGTCGTTGAGCTGGGCTGCCGTCGTCATGGTGGCCTTGATCGCGGTCGGCCCCTCGACATGGAGGAGGTTGATCCAGATCTTCTCGGCCTTGCCGCCTTTGAAGACGATCTTGGGGGCCAGCGTTGCCTTCACGGTCTTCAACTCGCCGTCCTGCTCGACGATGCAGTGGGCGGTGTGTGCGGGAACCGAGAATTTGGTGTCCTTGTCGGTCACGGTCGCGACGATCCGGGCCCTGCTGATCTCGATCTGAACCGTGCAGCGCGCGTCACCGAACCCCCATCCCACGCTGCGGTCCCCCTTGAGGGATGACTTCGCCCACGTCTTGGTCAGGAGGCACTTGAGGTCTTCGCCGCTCGGGTTCTTCTGCTGCAGGATGGTGCACAGCCGCTTGTCGCAGGCGTCGATGGCCTTGGCCTCCCCGGCACCCTCGTCCAGGGCGCGCGCCGCGGATGCCTGGAATACGCAGCCGAGCGCGGCCACGATCAGCGCCGCCAGCGAGAGCGGCCGGCGTGAAGATGCCGGGGCCGGTTTCCTGATCATGCGTCCTCGAGCCTCCGTCGGGCCAATCCAGAGAGGCGCCGGTGCGGCACGCTTCTCGGCATGGATCAACACTGCAACCGGGGTTTCATAGCATGCCAGTGGGCCAGAGTGTGGCAGGCGCAAGCCGATTCTGGATGCGCGGGACGGGGCCGATACCCAAGTGCTTCCATCTGGAACGATCTCGCTCTAGGAAGAGCCTCGAGGGAAGAGTGAGGAGACCCATGACCTACGATCTCATCCTGCGTGGAGGGCGCGTGATCGACCCCTCGCAACGGCTCGATGCGGTGAGCGACGTCGCCTTCGCGGGCGGCAAGGTCGCCAAGGTTGCCCCTAAGCTGCAGGGCAGCGCCGGCACTGATGTGCGCGACGTGTCGGGATCGATCGTGACGCCTGGGCTCATCGACCTGCACACCCATGTCTACTGGGGCGGAACCTCGCTCGGCATCGACGCGGAGGAGTTCTGCCGCACCTCCGGCGTGACGACATCAGTCGACACAGGCAGCGCGGGGCCAGGCAACTTCGCCGGTTTCCGAAAGCACGTGATCGAGCCGTCGCAGGTGCGCATCCTGGCCTACCTGCACGTGTCGCACGCGGGCATCTTCGGCTTCTCGAACCGCGTGATGGTGGGCGAGAGCGCGGATCTGCGCCTGATGAACCCCATCGATGCCGTCGAGGTGGCGAACGCCAACCGCGACGTGATCGTCGGCATCAAGGTGCGCGTCGGCCTGCATGCGTCGGGCACCTCCGGCGCCGTGCCGCTGCGCATCGCGCTCGAGGTAGCGGACGCGGTGGGAATGCCGCTGATGGCCCACATCGATCATCCTCCGCCGAGCTACGAGGAGGTGATCGAGATGCTGCGCCCCGGCGATATTCTCACCCACGCATTCAGGCCGTTCCCCAATTCGCCGGCCACGCACCAGGGCACGGTGAAGAAAGAGGTGCTCGACGCTCGCAAGCGCGGGGTGAGGTTCGACATCGGCCACGGCAAAGGATCGTTCGCGTTCAAGACGGCCCGCGCCATGCTGGCCAACGGCTTCCTGCCGGACACCATCTCATCCGACGTGCATCAGCTGTGCATCAACGGCCCGGCCTTCGACCAGGTCACCACCATGTCGAAGTTCCTGTGTATGGGCATGGAGCTTCCCGACGTCATCGCTGCCTCGACGGTGAATTCCGCCAGGGCGCTGAAGCGCCCCGAGCTGGGCAGCCTGAAACCCGGCAGCGTCGGCGACGCCACCGTGCTGAGCGTCAAGGAGGGCCGCTTCGACTACGTCGACGTGGTCGGCGAGCACCTCGAGGGCGACCGCAAGATCGCCTCGGAGGGCGTAGTGGTTGGCGGCAGGTGGTGGCACCCGAAGCAGGGGTGAGCAGGGTCAGCAAAGGCCCATATTCCCGACGCGTGCACCGCAACAAAATGCTCAGTCGATTTACTTCATGGGCACGTGAAGGCTGTCACTCTGGCGCGCAAAGTGGCAGCATGGCTGCGCTCCGTAACGGAACACCACTTTGGGAGGTAACCCATGAAGCGTCTCTGCCTTGCTGTATCGCTATCCCTATTTGCAGCCGGCCCGGTCATGGCTCAGGAGGGCGCGGCATGCGCCGCTAAGGCGGTCAGCAAAGATGGAAAGGCACTCGCGGGGGCAGCTAAAGCTAGCTCCATGAAAAAGTGCTGCGAAGCGGGCGCGGTCGGAAAAGACGGTAAGAAACTTGCGGGTGCTGCAAAGACAAGCTTCCTGAAAAAGTGTGAAGCTGGCACCTGATCACATTCGCATCGAGAATCTTGCGGCAAGATTGGAGAGTGTGCCGCTCGGCCGCCACGCGGTCGGGGCGCTTCCGCTGAGTCCTCGCTGGGGGCGGGCGCCCCTCAGGCGGTACGTCGCCCGTACCCCTTTGCGATCTATTGGATGCCGCGTAAGCCACTGCTCAACGATTTTTCCTGGGCTTTCATCCCCGGGACATCTGCAATCTGCGCCCAGTATCTGCGGCTTCCCAAGTTTGCAACTGCATCTAGCATTTTTTCCCAAACCGCCTCGGGCCGCAATTTTGTGGTGGTGGACCCCGGTACGACCAATTCTTGCTCGGTCCGTTACCGGTTCTCGCTATGACGTGCCTTTGTGAAGCGGGTCCATGGGCATCCTTCGGCCCGCGCCTGTTCGAGCCAGCCACTACGGCCGCGGCTCATAGCTAAGTCCGAGGGTGATAAGTTTCTGCAGCAGCTCCTCGTACTCCATACCGACGTGCTCGGCTGAATCGGCAAAGTCCTCGTTCCTGGCGATCTGGGGGTTGGGATTGGCTTCGAGCAGATAGAGCCGCCGCCGTTCTGTGAGGCGATAGTCGAGCCGTGCACAGCCGCTCAGGCCCAGAAGACGAAAGATGCGCTTTGACGTGCGCTCGACCTCCTTCGCCATCTGCTCATCGAGCTTGGCCGGGCCCGACTTGAGGCCGACCCTCCTTTGGTAGTTCGGGTCCCACTTGGCCTTGTCGGTGGCGATGACCGGGGCGTCCTTGGGCAGGTTGTTCATGGTCAGCTCCCAAGGGGGAAGCGCAGTCAGGAGCTCGTTGCCGAACACGCCAACGTAGATTTCGCGGCCCTCGATGAACTCCTCCACGAGCGCCGCCGAGCTGGTCTTCTCGTGGATGAAGGCGATGCGTTCGGTGAGCTTTTCGTAGTCGCGTACCAGGGAGGCCTGCGAGATCCCCTCCGAGCCTTCATCGGTCAGCGACTTCACAAAGAGCGGGAGGTTGAGGCGGGACGGGACGACAATCCTCTTGCGCGGCTTGAAGACGGCGAAGCGCGGCGAGGGGATGCGGTGATAGGCGAGGACTTTCTTGGTCAGCGCCTTGTCCCGCGCCAGAGTAAGGCCGCGCGGGTTGCAGCCCGTGTATTTCTGTTTGCGCAGCTCGAGGTAGCTGACGACGTGCTGGTCGAAGAACGGCAGACCGTCGAATTGCTCTACGAGATTGAAGACGATGTGCGGCTTGATATCGTCGATGGCGTGGCCGATGACGGACAGATCGCTGCCGACGCCCGCGCAGGTGACCTCGTGGCCCAGCTTCTTGAGCGCCGCGAGGACGTCGTACTCGGTCTTGCTCAACTCGGCATCGCGGCCCTCGAGCTGCCTGCGCGGCTTGTCCGGGACGACAGCTTCATCGGTCAGCAGCAGCACGCGCAGTGCTTTCGACGCCGCTACCGTCATAGGGCGACCTTCGGAAAGCCCGCATTCACGAGGCCGGCGGTCTGCATCGTCAACACGACGAGCAGCTTCTGCATGGTCACGTCGGGCGCGTCGATTACACGCAGACCGAGGCTTTGCGCGCGCGCGATCATCTGCCGGAGCAGCTGATCGATGGCATAGGCGTGCACGCCGGTGCCTTCGGCGATGCGCGTGCGGAGAGTGTCGCGCACGCGCCGCAGATAGCGTGTCGCCGGCGGTGCGCCGGCATCTTTGGGGTCGTCGGAAAAGATGCGGCGGAGGTCCTGATCGTAGTTCGCCGGCCACGGCCATGCGAAGTGCGCGCGCTTGGCGGCGTAGTGCTCCTTGAGGGTATGGCGCAGCGAGGACAGCGGCTCCACCTCGGTCTTCCTCGACATGGGCGGCGGCCTGTCCGCGATCTCTCCCATCAACTCGTCGACGTAGGCGAGCTTCTCGAGCGCCGGCCAGTTCTTGTAGCTGGCGCGCCAGTCCGTGTAGCGATTGAGCCAGACTGCGAAGGTTTCAGCGAAATCCTCCACCGGGTGGGCCTGGGCATACCAGCCGACGAGATTGATGACGTGGTCACGGCTGTCGACCCGCGGCTTGTAGTTGTCGGGGTAGGGTTGGCGAGGGTCGCCAAACAGCTGGCGGTACCGCGGCCGGCGGTTGAAGCCGTAGGCTTCCTCAAGCGCATGTCCCGCTTCGTGCCGAAGGATGCGCCGGCACTCCGCCTCGCCAGCCCCTTCGCACTCGAACATCTGCGCTCGCTCCAGCCGCATCAGGCGGGGATGCGCGAGGTAGAACGGCACGGCAAAACCCAGCACCCGATCGGGGGTGAAGAACTCCTCCGCCAACCAGACATGCGGGCGGGCGACGATGTTGCGCGCTGCGAGCTCGCGATAGAGGCGCGCGACGCGGCGCGCCATCAGCGTATCCTCGAGCTGCACCGGCAGATCGCACAGCCGCAGAGCCAGCAGCGACTCGTCGGAAGCGTCCTGCAGGTCGATCCCTGCGTTTTGGCCGGCGCGACGTCGTGCGCGTGCGGACATTGCAAATCTCTGGGCAATCGCGTGGTTGTGCGGATGCGAGGACAACGCTGCGGCTAAGTTAAAGTTGCAGGCCCGGCACAGTGGCGCCAGGACGGCCCGCTAACCTTCGCGTTCTGGCCGCATGGTCCGTCGCAAGGGCAAGACAAGAGCCCTACATAAGCCACCTGATCGAAGTGCTCGACCTAGTCGCGTCGGAGGAGCTGGTCAGTTGAGGTTGGAACGTCGTGGTGAGGTCGGTAGTTCTTCTAATCGGCGACCGGGGGCGGAGACCACCGCCATGCCTACGCTTGCGAACCGACTTTTGGAGCAACGGATCGAAGAAGCTGACCAACGGATTGCCCACCTGAAGCTCCGGGTCGAGCAACAGATCGTCCACCTGGATGAACTCGTCCAGCACCCTCACGAAGCGAAGAAGGCTCGCGCAACACTGAACCGCTGGATGGACGAACTGTCGCTGCTCCAACAACATCGGCTCAATCTGTACCAGCAGCTCGCGTTCACGGGTGGTCTAAAGGCGAAGGCGTCGTAAATCGCCGCGGGGTCTCGGGTCTCGGTCTAGTCATCAAAAGTCTAGGGAAATGCGCTCGCACACAGCACGAGCGGCCGCTGCATCACGCTGCGCATCATTGGATGCCGGATCGCACATACGATC
>VBAB01000407.1 GCA_005888525.1 Alphaproteobacteria bacterium | reverse complement strand
CAGTCGCATCGCCGGCCGGTATGAGCGATTCGAGGCTGGGCACCTGGGCCGCGGCTTGCGAGGTCCCGGCCAGCACCAGAACAATAGCTGCGATAAGCCTGATCATTCGAGCACCAGTGCCTGGATTACCAGCTCTCGGACTTTGCCACCGGTGCGAATGCGTGCGCGATCGTTGAGATCCTCGCGCAGGTGCAGGAACCCGCTCGGGCCCTCGATCTGGGCAAGCGGTACCGTGCGCAAATAGGCAACGATGTCTTCGGCGATCGCCGCAACCAGCGCGTTTGCCCCTGCGGCTGCGTCGGCGCCAACCACGACCGACGCCTCGATCCGGATCCACGTGCCTTTTGGGCTCGCCAGATTGGTCACGATCGGCGGTAAGGGCCTCAAATTGGCTGTCTCGGAATACCGCGACTTCTGGCCTTGAGACGAGATCGCTTCGGGCCTGGTGCCCGCAATGTCGCTCCCGCTCAGCACCTGCATGCCGAAGAGACCGCCGGCACCCACCGCAAAGCATGTCAGGATGGCGAGCTCCGCGACGAGCGACAGCATGGACGGCTTCTTTGTCGGTGCGGGAGCCGCCTCGTCCTCCCCCTCCTCCGGCTCTGCAGCAATCGCCTCGTTTGCCATGGTCAGAACGGAGACAACAGGTCGATGATCTGTTGACCCCAACCCGGTTGCTGGACCTCGGTGATGCGGCCGCGCCCTCCATAGGAAATGCGCGCCTCCGCGATCTTGTCGTAGGAGACCGTGTTGTCGGTGGCTATGTCGCGGGGACGCAGGACGCCGGCCACGCTGAGCACACGCACCTCGAAGTTGACCCGCACCTCCTGGGTGCCACTGACGACCAGGTTGCCGTTCGGCAGCACGTCGGTGACTACCGCCGCAACCAGCAGCTCTATGCTCTCGGAGCGGGTGATCGTTCCCTCGCCCTTGGACGATGTCTTGGAGTCGAGATTCGAGCCGATCGTGGCATCGCCCTTTCCTTTGGCTATCGGCGTATTGACGTCATACTTCAAGTCGTACGCCAGATTGTGCGACGAGTTTCGCGACCGCTCGGACGTGCTGTCGAGCGAGGCCTTGTCCTTGATCGAGATCTTGACGGTGACGACGTCGCCCACGCGCATCGCACGCGGATCACGGAAGAGGTCCGCGCTGGCGTCCTGCCAGAAGGAGTTGTCCTGGCGAGGGGTCTGCACGCGGCCTTGCATCGCCATGGGCGTCCTGTTGGGATTGAGGCCCGAACCGACCGGCGTCAGATGCGGCTCGCGGTTCAAATCGGCGATCTTGTCGGCGCAGCCGCCGAGTAGCGCGAGTGCCGCGAGTGTTGTCAGGATCATGACCAATTTACCGATCATGACCGCTTGTCTCCGGACTGCGACTTGGACTTGCCCGGCAAGTTCACGTTGGCTGCGCCGCTGATCGTTGCGGTCAGCCGGGCGGCGTGCGTTGCCTCCATATCGTTCAGGATCGCGCTGGCATTGCGCGGGTCGAGCTTCGCCAGGATCGCGGCGGCCGTCTCCTCGTCCATGGCGACGAGCTGCGCGGCCGCGGCATCGGGCTTCATGCGCGCATAGATCGTCACCACGCTGTCCTGCGCCTTCTTGGAGAACTCATCGCGGCGGGCCAGCCACTTCTGATACTCGGCAGTCTTCGCCTCCAGCAGCTCGACGCGTTTGGCGATCTCCAGTTCGAGGTCGGCAAGCGTCTTCTTCTGCCAAGCGAACCTTGCATCGACCGCCGCGTCGGCGATGTTGAGGCAATACTCCCGCGCCTTCCGCACGTCCGCTTCGGGCAGATCAGCGGGAGCACGACGCTCCGGGGTCCCTGCAGTCTGAGCAACCGTAGTGGCCAATGGCGGCAGGCCGTTCCATTGCGGCGACGACGGGGAAGTCGATTCTCTGAGAGGCGGTCTCGATCTCGATTGAGATGAGGGCGTCTTGCTAGTGGTGGCGAGATTTGGCGACGGAACGACTGCGGCCACTACCGGCGCCCAGCCGTCTTGTGCGCGGGCTTTTGTGCTCAAGGCGATGCCCGCAATCGCCACCGCAATGAACCCCACTGTGCCCCGGGCAACTGCCGACGCTCGCCTAGGTCGCCAAGTCTCGCGCTGCCTCCGGCCCGTCATCATTGCACCACCAGATCCGCCTGCAGGGCGCCTGCCGACCAATCCTGTTGAGGCCGGCCACTAGCGTCTGCAGATTGGTGCCCCTGACGATGGCGAAGTTGCCGCCCTTCTGATCGGCGATGATCGTGGTCTCGGGAGCGACCGTCGTCTCGCCCTTGGAGAACGGCAATGGTTGGGAGACCCTGGCGCTCTCGGTGACGCGCACGGTCAGGTTGCCGTGGGCGACGGCGACCGTGGAGATCTGCACATCCTTGCCGATCACAATCGTACCCGTCCGCTCGTCGATGACGACGCGCGCAGGGACGTCCGTCTCCACCGCCAGCTCGCCGATATCAGCGAGAAGGCGCGTCGAATTGATGAAGAACGGGCGATTGACCGTGATCGTGCGTAGGTCGTTTTCGCGCGCCACCTTGACGCCGTAGCGGGTCACCGTGTGGGCATTGATGGCGTCCGCTACGTTCACAGCCGTGTTGAAGTCCGGGTTGCGCAGCTCGAGCACGAGCGCCTTCTCGTCCGTCAGGCGACCGGGCGCCTCGCGTTCGACCAGGGCGCCGTTGGGGATGCGGCCTGTCGTGGGGACGCCCTGGGTAAGCGTCTCCGCCTTCCCGCCCGAGGCGAAGCCGGCGACTGCCAGCGGTCCTTGCCCGACCGCGTAGATCTGATTGTCCGCGCCTATCAGCGGGGTGAGGATCAGCGATCCTCCCGCCAGCGACGTGGCGTCTCCGAGCGAGGAAACGGTGATGTCGATGCGCGCTCCCTTGCCGGCGAAAGCGGGCAGATCGGCGGTGACGATGACGGCGGCAACATTGCGCGTGCGCGCGTTGGCGTTGCGCACGTTGATGCCCATGCGATCGAGCATCGATTGCAGGGACTGCTGAGTGAAGGGCGAGTTGCGCAGGGTGTCACCCGTACCGTTGAGGCCGATCACCAGGCCGTAACCAACCAGCTGGTTGGCGCGCACGCCCTGCACGGAAATGATATCCTTGATGCGTGTCGCCGCCTGAGCTTGCCATCCGAGCAGGCAGCCGAGCGCTGCGAGAAGGATGGGGCGCATCATGGCGCGTCCAACTGGATGCTGCCGTTGGACGCAACCGTTCCCTTGATGATCGCCCCACTGTCCAGGTTGCGAAGGCTCACGACATCCCCGAGGCCGCCGTTCTGCAACGCCAGGGCATTCGTGGTGATCGTCAAGCCGCCATGCTCGAACACCACCATCACCGTCTTGCCCTGCGTCACGAGATACGGATCGCGGATAGCGCTGAATGGGATGGGCTGCCCTGGCAGCAGCGTGCGCCTGGCGACCTTGCCGATGAGCGCCTCGCGCGCCTCGTAGATCGTCGAGCGCGCCACAGTGTGGGCAATGAAGGCGCGCGCCGCCAGCAGCTCGTCGGAAACGACATCGCCCGGGTAGATGACGGCCCTCGGCACCGGCAGCTCCAGCTCTTGGGCGCCGGCCGTCCGCGCCGACGACATGCAGGCCCACGCCGCGAGAAGCGCCGCCAGCCACAGTGCCCATCGTTGCCGCAGGAAGGCGCGCATGGCTCAGCGCAAGCCCTTGGTTACGGTGCTGAACATGTCGTCAGCCGCCTGAATGACCTTGGAGTTCATCTCATAGGCCCGCTGCGCCGAAATGAGCTCGGTGATCTCCTTGACGGGGTCGACGTTGGAGTTCTCGAGATATCCTTGCTGAACGGTGCCGAAACCCGGGTCACCGGGCACCCCGAGCACAGGTGCGCCGGATGCCGTCGTCTCCCGGTAGAGATTGCCGCCGAGCGGATCGAGGCCGGCGTCGTTGGTGAAATTGGCGACTGTCAGCTGGCCGATCAGCTGCAGCGTGCTCGTTGCGCCGACGCGGGCATAGACCTGCCCCGTCTCGTTGACCACCACGTCGGTCGCATCGGGGGGAATTGTCATCGCCGGCTGGACCACGTAACCGTCCGCCGTCACGATCTGGCCGGTGGCGTTCTTGTTGAAGGAGCCTGCTCGCGTATAGAGGTTCTCGCCGTTCGTGCTCGCGACCTGAAACCAGCCCCGTCCATTGAGCGCCAAATCGAGCTTGTTGCCCGTGCTCGTCAGTGAACCTTGCATGTGCAGATTGCGCACGGCGGCCGTGCGCGTGCCGAGACCGATGTGCGCGCCCTCCGGAACGGCCTCCTGGCCGCCCCGGTTGGGCGCGCCGGCGACCCGCTCCGTCTGGTAGAGCAGGTCGGTGAACTCCGCCCGCGAGCGCTTGAAGCCCGTCGTGTTGATGTTGGCGATGTTGTTGGCGATCACCTCGACGTTGGTTTGCTGGGCATTCATGCCGGTTGCGGCAATGGCAAGCGCTCTCAAGATACATCCCCCTCAGATCGACATACGGCTCAGCTCGAGAAACGCGGACACCACCTTGTCGCGAATGGCGATCGCGCTCTGCAGCGTCTGCTCGGTGGCCATCACGGCCTCCACGACCTTCTGCGTGGAGACCTGCCCATTGATGCCGGCGATCGCAGTCGCCTCGCCGGCTCTCAATGTATTGGCCGTGTCTGCGGCCATCTGCGCGAGGAACGACCCGAAATCGACGGGAGTTTCGGCCGAAGCGGCAGGCGAAGCGCCTCGGAGCGCGAGCCCTGTATCGGGGCCCGTGCCGATTGCGGTCGAACGGACGGGAGCTGAGATCGGATCCAGCATCAGCCGTTCCTCATCATGTCGATGGTCATGGAAATCATCTCGCGCGCCTGCTTGATCACTTGCAGGTTGGCTTCGTAGGAGCGGTTGGCCTCGTGCATGTCGGCGACCTCGGCCATGATGTCGACATTGGGCATCTTGACGTAACCGTTCTGATCGGCGGCGGGATGACCCGGGTTGTGCTCCAGCCGATAGGGTGAGCGATGCCGCTCGATGCTGGCGACCTTGACCACGTTGGCATCCATCGCCTCGTCGAGCTCGTTCTCGAAAGTGACGACCTTGCGCGTGTAGGGATCGGAGCCGGGCGTCTTGCCGGTCGATTGCGCGTTCGCCAGATTTTCGGTGACTACGCGCAATCGCCTCGACTGCGCCTCCAGCCCCGAGGCCCCGATCCTCAAGGCGGTTTGCAGCGGGTCTTGCATGGGACTATGCCTTGGCGCTCGCCAGCAGCATCCGATGGAATGCTTTGGCAATGCCGGTGTTGAGCCTGTAGGCGCGGTTGACGTCGCCGGCGTTGATCAGCTCCTGCTCGAGGCTGACCGAGTTGCCGGAGTGCGTGGTCTCCCAGGGCTCCGACTTGCGTGCCTCGATCGCCGCTGCCTTCGCTCCGCCGTCGATCATGTGCCCCAGTCGCGTTGCTTGCATCGCCAAGCGCGTAGATTCGAGCACTTTCTCAAACGGATCAACGTCGAGCGCCTTGTAGCCAGGCGTATTGGCATTGGCGACGTTGCTCGCAATCGTCGACTGTCGGACCGCCAGCCATTGATTGTGGCGGGAGACGACATTGAAGAGATAAATGGCGGTCACGGGCCGTTCCCCCAGTTACTGCCCTGCCGACGTTCTACGCGGTCAATCTTGTACGAAGCTTGCGCGCGTTGTGGGTGCGCCGCCCGGATGCGCTCGATATGCGAGCCAGCCAGCGAAGGCGATCTCAAGGGGAGGGGCAGATCAACGTGGGCAGGCGGTATCCGGGAATTGGCGTGAGCCGGGCATCGGCGATGGCTTCAACCAGTCGCATAGTATTTTTTTCGGGATCGGCCGAACTCTCACGAAAAGCGATGTAGTGGATATCCACGCCGGCTTGAAGTGCCTGCAGTAGGAGGCGGAAGTAGACGGCCACCCCCAGGTGGTGGAATTCCATGTCGAGGGCAATGGCCGGAGCCTCGCCCCATTTCAATTGGACGTCGCCGGACCGACCGAAGTTCAAGGTGTTCGGCTTGAAGTACAATTCGCTGGAGGAATTTATGAGATTGGCAATGTTTGCGAACTGCTCGGTGCGCAGAAAGGCGATGAGATCGGTAGCATCGATCAGCCGCAGCTCGGCTGCCACATCCCGCAAGCCATCGGCCAACGCTTTCTCGCGCTGCAGAGTGTAGGTATTGCCTTGCCTGAGCATGCCGTTTTCTAGCCAACGGGCCTTGTCCGGGCCTGACGGCCGAGTACATAGAAGACGATTTCCGCCACCGCCTTGTAGAATTCCGCGGGAATCATCTTGTCGACCTCGACCGCCTTGTACAGAGATCGCGCCAGCGCCTTGTCCTCGATCACTGGAATGTTGTGCGCATCGGCGATCTCCCTGATTTTGAGAGCGATAAGATCTTGGCCCTTGGCGATCACCAGCGGCGCACCGCCCTCCTCTCGCACATAGCGGAGCGCCACGGCGAAATGCGTTGGATTGGCGATCACAAGCGTGGCTCTTGGGACGGCAGCTATCATGCGATTTCGCATCCGGTCACGCGCCAGCGAGCGGAGTCGCGCCTTCATGATCGGATCGCCGTCCGCCTGCTTCACCTCGTCCTTAACGTCCTGACGCGTCATGCGCAGTTCGCGCTGCCAGGACACACGCGACCAGACGACGTCCGCTGCAACCAGCACGATAGTGGCTACCGCCATGGTCGCGACCAGCCGTGAGGCCATATCCAGGATCATGGCCGGAAGCGCAGCCGGTTCCATGTACAGGGCACTGACGACGTTGTTGTGGGCCGAACGCAATACCGCCAAGCCTAGCAGGCTCACCGCGCCCAGTTTGAATGCCGCCTTGAGGAACTCCACCCGTGCATGACCGCCAAAGACGCGCTTCCATCCCTTGGATAAGGACAAGCGCGAGGGGTCGGGAAGGATGCGCTCAAGCACCAGCCTTGGAGGATTCTGCAGCGCCGACGAGAGTATGCCCGCCGCTGCCAGCACAATAATCGGCGGTATCAGCAATTGTGCAGCGCCGAGGCCGACGGCCTGGAACAGGAGCGCCACATCCGCGTGGCCCTCGAGCGACCACGCGCCTGGATTGTCGACCAGCCGCTGCAACGAGGAACTAAGTTGCGCGACACCGTTGACGAGGAAGTAGCCAGTGACAATGAGGAGACCGAGGAGTGAGGCAAGCGTCGCGGCCTCGCGAGAGTAGGGCACGTTGCCCTGCTCGAGGGCGTCGCGCATCTTCTTTTCGGTAGGCTCCTCAGTCTTGCTCTCCTTGTCGGGTGTGTCTGCCATCCAGAGTCATCCTAGGCGCTCTCCGCGCCCACCTCCTCACCCGCTTCGATGTGGATATCGCCATTTGCAATCATTTTGAGAACGGCGGCGACAATAGCGCGGCGCGCTTCCGCGAGATCGCGCCGGGACGGCATGGCTCCGCTCTTGAGCTCCGCCTCCACCATGCGTCGGGAGCGTGAGGCGAGCGAGGACAGAATGGTCGCCTGGAAATCGGGGTCGGTTCCCTTCAGGGCTATCACCAGCCGTTCGATTGGAACTCTGTCAAACACGACGGTGCGCGCCTGCTGCGGCAGCTTGGCGACGTCGTCGAACGTGAACAGCATGCCCTTGATGACTTTGGCCTCGTCGGGCCGGATTTCGGCGAGGCTTTTCAGCACGTCTTCCGATTGTCCCTTGTCGAGCCTGTTCAGGATGTCGGCTATGCCCACGTACGCCGAGGACGTCGACGTCGTTGCTAGCAAATCCTCCCTGAGCACGCCCTCCAAGCTCTTTGCCGCATCATCTCCGAATCTCTCTAGGGTCATCATCCTGCACAATAGGCTGTTGCGGACTTCGCCGGCGAACGTGCCAATGACCTTTGCTGCGAGTTCCGGATCGATCCGGGATAGGATGAATGCCACGGTTTGCGGATGCTCCTTGCCAAGATAACTGCGAAGGGTCTCCGGTGAGAGGTTGGCAATGCGCTCCCAGACCGGCTCCTCCCGCACCGGGGCGTCCGCCATAACCGCCGCGAATTGCTCTTCCGTCATGACCCCCGACAACAGATTTTTCACCTCTGAGACCGTGCCCGCAAAGCCGACGCCATTAGAGAACGTCTGCGCGAATTCCTCCACCAGCGTTTCCAGGTCGCTCATACGCACGGGTCGCAGGTCTGCGGCCGACCGAGTGAGGCGCTTCAGCTCCTCAGCGTCGAATTTCGCTAAAAGCTTGGCCGACCGAGCTTTACCGAGCGCCAGCAGCAGCACGGCGACCTTCTCTGACCCGGTAAGGGTGCCGGAAGCAGAGGCTGCTCGGCTCATGACAGGCATCGTGCTCTCTTCTATCCGGTCGATCTGTCACTGTCGGATGCCCCAACAACTTCAGTGAGGGAGATCCCGAAGCGGGAGGTGGATTCATCCACTACCACCACCTCTCCCCGGGCAACCACGCGGCCATTGACCACAACATCTACGGGCTCGCCGACGCGACGGTCCAACGGAATGACCGCGCCGCGTCCCAGCTTGACCAGGCTGGCAACGGGCATGGTGGTCGAGCCCAACACAACCTTGACCGTCACCGGTATGCGCATGACCATGTCGAGATTGGGTGACATGGCAACGGGCTCCCCTTTCGCTTCGCGCGGCGACTCTGCCGCGGCAGGCCTTCTCTGGCCCAAGGCAGCTGCGATTTCCGCCGGCGTAGGACCGATCTCTCCCACGTATTCTTCGAGGAGTGTGTTCTTGCCTTGGGTAGGCATTGCCTGGTTCATGTTGTTTCACCTGCGTAAGAGGACGTGGATTCCAACCGCGGGGATGTGGCCGGTGCTACGGACTCATCCGGAAAGGATGTCATTCATGAACTCCTGCTGCCGGTCGACGAAACCGTCAACGCGCAGGGTGTATACGTCATTGGATTTGCCGAACTGGCACACGACCATGCGCTCGCCGTCGCACTCGAGGTGGACGAGCGTTCGTGCAGTTGCCTTGAGCTCCAGAAGCTGACCGACCCGGAAATGCAAGATTTCGCCAAGGCGCATAGGGCGCTCATCGAGCACCGCATTCAGAGTGACGCTTGCACTCGTTATCTCGCGCTCTATCTGCTGCGACCATCGCAGGTCCGGCCGCGACGCATCTTTGACGCTCGTGCGCGAGAAGGCCCGGCGCATGGAAGCAATAGCGGGCTGCGGCACTGCGATCAGGATCTCCCCGCCACGCCCTAGGACATCGAGGTTGAGCTTCACGGCAAATACGGCTGCGCTGCGGCCGCCGATCGGATCGAAATCGACTGTGTTGGCGGCACTTTCTAGTGTGAATTGCGTTGCGGCCACAGAGGCGACGGATGCAGCCAATGCTTTGAAGAAGCGCTCGAAGAATGCGACCGCGATACGCGTCTCGATCTTCGAGAACGGCCGCTTCCCGACATATTCCGGCTGCGAGCCGTCTCCCCCCAGCATCATCTCGACGATTGAGAACACGGCGCTTCGCCGCGCGCTGATCAGCAATCGCGTATTCCACCCGCCAGCGTTGAGTACACCCGTAACGATGGCTCCCTCGTGTTGCGCGAAGACTTCCGCCGCAGTTCCGGTTTCCACATTAGCGACAGTCAATTGGGGCAGGTTGATCGAGAATGCGCGGCATTCTTGCGCGCATGCGGTAGCCGCCCGCTCGAAGACGGTGCGGAAAGTTGGGAAACGATCGATCGAGGCCGATACGTCGCCAAACAGAGACTGGATATTGGGTAGAACCGACATCCCTGTTAGGCCGCTTCTTTGCGTGCCGCTCGCGGATCGGTGCCACCGCCGCCGGCAAGCGTTTCCTGCTCGACCTCGTCGATGGTCGGACGCTCGTAGGCGGAGATGGTCTTGCGCCCATGCTCCAGCGCAACCTGCGGCATCGCCCCGTTCATGAATCCGAGCAAGGTCTGCTTGACTACGATGTAAAGACGCATCTGCTTCTCCCGGACGATCTTGATCTTGGTGGCAATGGGGGAGACCACCGAATAGGAAATGAAGATCCCAGCAAACGTGCCGACTAGCGCGGCGCCGATGAGCTGACCCAGTACCTCCGGGGCCTGATCGAGTGCGCCCATGGCCTTGATGACCCCGAGCACCGCGGCGACGATGCCAAGCGCGGGCAGCGCCTCTGATATGGTCACCATGGAGTGGTAGGATTTGAGTTTGTCGGCTTTGACGGTCTGGATCTCCTCGTCCATCAGCGCCTCGATCTCGTGTGTGCGGGCATTGCCGATGATGATGAGGNNTAGTCACAGATGAACGTTGCCAACTCTGTGTTAGCGGCCACCGTGGGAAATTTGCGAAAGATCGGGGACTGCGCGGGGTCATCCAGGTGCGCCTCGACCTCGTTGCGAGGCTTGCCGCGGAGCTCGCGCATCAGCGAGTAGAGGATCCCGAGAACGTCGAGGTAGTGTCGGCTCTTGGGCGCGGCGTCCGTGAAGGCCTCCATGAGTCCCACTCCGGAATCCTTAATGGTCTTCATTGGATTGGCGACGACGAAGGTCCCTAGCGCCGAGCCGCAGATGATGACGTACTCCCAGGGTTGCCAGATGACAGCGACGTGGCCTCCCATGGCCATGAAGCCCCCCAGCATGCAACCAAGCGTAATCACGAGACCGATGATGATCGTCACTTGGAGGCTCCTATGTGCGACCTTACTCCTC
>VBAB01000928.1 GCA_005888525.1 Alphaproteobacteria bacterium | reverse complement strand
TACCCGCAAAGACGACGTTGTTATTCTCAAGCTTTACGAAGGCCGGACTCTGATTGCACTTGTGCGTGCCCTTGCAGGTGATCGGGCCTGGGTAGACCGAGCTCTTGTAGTTGTCGATGGTATTGTAAGCCTCAAGGAACTTCTCGCGCGTGAGATCCTTGCCCGCCGCGTCGAGCACCTTGGCAAACACTTCGGCCGCGGCGACCCCCATGAGGTTGAATACCGACAGGTCGTCATTGGGGAACGTGTCCTTGAGGCGCGTACGCCAATCGGCGTACTGCGGATTGTCGGGATGGCCGGGGATCGTGGTTATGCTAACGAAATCCGAAAGGGCTCCGCCGATGCCGATCAAGTTTTGCAATGCCGGCAGGTCCTGGATTGCAGTCTGACCGACCCACAACGGCTTGTAACCAATCTTGATTGAGTCACGGATCAGAACGGCTGCGGCCTTGGGATAACCCAGAAGCATGATGGCGTCGGCGCCGGCGGCCTTGAGGCGCAATGCCTGTGCGGTGCCATCGTTCTGATCGACGGTGACCTCCTCATCGGCAACCACCTTGATCCCGCGCTGCTTGAAATCCTCGAGCATCGGCTCGTAGCGCGATCGGCCCCAGGCGTCATGCTGGGCAACAATGGCGAGCGTCTTGGCCCCGTGATCGAGCGCCCACTGGATCTGAGCGCGGCTTTCGACAGATGCTGTGATCTGCGTGGTGTAAATGTTTGATGCTGGCGGGTCGACGATACCATCGGCCACAGCGGCAAAGACGTGGAAAGGCACGCCCGCCTTCTCGATCTCTGGCCGGGCCGCCAGCGTCGCATTGGAGCACCCGCCGCCGATGATGGCGAACACCTTGTGCTCGTACGCCAGCTTCTTGACCGCTGCGATGCCACCCTCAGGCTTGCACAAGTCGTCCTCGCGGACCAACACCAGCTTGCGGCCGTGGACGCCGCCCTTCTTGTTGAGTTCGTTGAAATAGACCTCGACGCCGTTCATTGTGAGTTTGCCGTAGATGTACACTGGGCCGGTGAGCGGCCCGAACGAGCCCACCCTGATTTCCGTGTCGGTAACGCCCGGAACTTCAGCAGCTTGGGCGCCGGTTATGGCGATGGCGGCTGCCACAGCAATGGTCGCAAAAAAAGCATGCGCACGTCGTTTCATCTTAAGCCTCCCGGTTATGTGAGTTATGTATAGCGCAAAGGCGCAGTCTTGCCAGAACTTCGCAGACGACAGCGTCTAGAAGGTGCCCGCTCGAATTGTTCGGCCAAGGCACGTCGCGTGGCAGGAGTCCACAGAGGTTTTTGTCTCACGGCGTCAAGATCTTCGATATGCCAACGTGCCGGAAATTTGAATAGCTGTCCACCGCAAGCCAGCAAAAGCGGGCCAGACTATTCGGCCGCCTCATCGCGGCTCTGAGCCGGCAGCCTCTCGAGCCGCTCGATCGCGTCGGCAAGGGACATCACCTCGGCGTACTTCTCCGACATGTCGAATAAATTCACGGCATGGGATACTTGGCTGCGGTCGTAGACCGCGTCCCACGGCACCAGGACCCTGAAGTTATAGGCAAATGCGTCGACAACCGAGCCGCGCACGCAGCCGCTAGTGGTGCAGCCGGTAACGACCAGCGTATCCACGCGCTGATCGATAAGATAGCTGGCGAGCGGCGTGCCGAAGAACGCGCTCGGATGTTTCTTGGGCAGCAACACATCGCCCGCCCTCGGCGCGACCTCGGGCGGAAATTGATAACCCTTCTCCGGAATGGTCATGATGCTCGGAGTCTTCTCGGCCAGACGGCCCAGATCGAACTTCTCCTTGGGCGCTACGTAGGGGTAGAGCACCGGCCAGCCACGCGCGCGAAAGAGGGACAACAGCCGCTCAATATTGAGAACTGCGTTCCAGGCCACCTGGCCGCAGCTCGTCGGGAACTCCTTGATCGCCTCCCAGAAGGGCCGCGGCACCGTCCCAGTGGTTCGGTATTGGACGTCGATGATCAAAAGGCCTGGTCGCACGCCGAGGCCAGAACGCCCGCCAAAACCGGCGGCGCGGTAGGCTCGCTGCTCCTCATCGCTGATGATGCCGTCCCAAGGCTTGTTCATACAGAATCCTCCTTCGTCTCGCCTGCGCATTCTCACGCGCAGTTTGCCCCCGCGCGCTTCCACACCGCGTCGAAGACGCGCATGAAGTTGCCGCCGAGGAACTTGACGATGTCTTGTCTACTGAAGCCGAGCTTCAGCAGACCTTCAGTCAAGTGGGGCAGCTCGGCATTGGACCGCATGCCTTTCGGATAGGTCCACTTCATCCGCGTGGCCGGAATGCCATTCACCGTCGAACTCCGCTCGGTGACCGTGGTAAACATGGAAGCATCCCAATTTTCCATCAGATCCGGTCCGATGCCGATGCAGTCGGGACCGCCGATCTCGGCAATGTGGGCGATGTGGCGCAGGAGATCCTCAAGAGTCGGATCGGGATCAGGGCTGATGAAAGCGTCGAGCGCGTGAAAACCGATCACGCCGCCCTTCTTGGCGATCGCGCGTATCAATTCGTCTGTCAAATTGCGGGGATGGGGACAGAGCCCGCGCGCGTTGGAGTGCGAGGCGATGATCGGCTGCGAGCTGAGCGCAAGCACATCTTCCGTCCCCCGGTCTGATAGGTGCGACACGTCGACGACGATGCCGAGCCGATTGCATTCTTCCACGACATTGACGCCAAAATGCGTTAGCCCGCCGGCACTTCGCTCGCGAACGCCATCACCGATTTCGTTGCGTACATCGTGCGTGAGGCCGAGGCAGCGCAGCCCGAGCCGGTAGAAATTGCGCAGATACGAAATCTCCTGCTCCAGCGGAGCGCCCCCCTCGAGGCAAATCACGATGGCAATCTTTCCCTCGCGCTTGGCGCGGTGGATATCTGCGGTCGTTCTCGCGAGGATGAAATGTGAGGATTCTGCGATCTCGGCATGCGTATGATCGAGGGTGCGCATGAAGCGCTGCAGGTAGCTTGTCGACAACCGCGTTGCCGGAAGATACCCGTAAGGGGCATCGCCACCAACGTGATCGCAGATCACCGTCACTCCGCCTGCGCAGAGAGTGGGCAGATGCCGGCGGTCCAACACTCCGCGTTCTCCGCTCTCTCGTCTCCAGTCAACATCGGAGGCGACGATGTCGCTGTGACCGACGACGACGATAGCCTGTTCGTGCAGATTGGATGCTTCGTCACACATTGATGGGGTCACCTTAGCGTCGGACCTACCTGCTGGATCGTACTGACGCCTGCAAAGACCACAATATCCTCTCTGACCGTGAGCGAGACAGCGAATACCTCCAGATCCCCATGCTGACTTTCCAACAGCGCTTGGTCCTCGAATCCGTGAAGTGCCGCGAGGATATGAAATTCGGAGCGGCTAACACTGCGCTTCGGTTGAGAGGACAGGCATGGCTCATCGCCGATTGTGGTTCCGGCGGCATCCGGCAGCGCACGACAGGAAGCTCTCGGAAATCGACACGCCTCATGATCCCAACGGACACAATCTCAATCTCCAGTGGCGGACGACTCAAAGGAGCCCGGCACCGCGCCGGCTCGCAGCTTCGCCACGTGCGCCGCGATCTCGCCGGGCTGGGTCAGCCAGATCTCATCGCGATGCGGCAGGATATGCCG
>VBAB01000917.1 GCA_005888525.1 Alphaproteobacteria bacterium | reverse complement strand
GCTCTCGCCGACCACTAGGCGTTCTCGGTCCCTCAGTTTGTAGAGCTCCGCAGCGGCCGTCTGCAGCGCGTCACTGACCAGGTTCGCCTCTTTGTAAGAAGCGCGCGGCAGCAGCAGGTCGTGCCCGCGGCCGAGGGTTTGCGCGGCGCCCGCGATCGAGCGCAAGGGTCGGCTGATGCTTGAGGCGAAGAAGATGCCCAGCAACATGGTGAGCAGTCCGGCAAACAAGGCGGCAGACGTGAGCAAGAGGGTCGAACGATTGAGCGGTGCCTGCGCGACATCGAAGGGCGCGCTCACCCGGACCTGCCAGCTGGCGGAGGGAACGGGCGCAATTGCCGCGATGACGGGCTGACCCTCCAGATTCGTCGACGGGAAGGTCTTCTGCGGCGTGCCTAGCTCGATGATTTGCGTCGGCGGCAACGGCTTGCCGGTGAATTGCTGATGGTCGCGCGAGCGGGCGATGATGGTACCGCGCCGGTCGACGATGGTGAGGGTCCATTGCGGATCGAGGCGCTGCCCCGCAAGAATTTGCCGAAAATGCTCGGGCGAGAGCGCGAGCTTGAGCAAATAGCGAACCCTGCCGTTCCTGGTCAGCGGCAAGGCGATATCTACCGCCGGTGCCTTGGTCACCAGGCTGACGAACACATCGGACACCTCGGCTTGCTTGGCGGCGAGGACCCGGTCGAAAGTCTCGGGATCACCTGTGGTGGGCAGCGGTGCCCCATAGTCGACAAAAGTGTTCACAAGCTGCTGGCGGGTCACCGCGTCGTGAAGCAGGATGCCGAGATCTTCTGCTGCAAGGGCGGCCTTGGCTTGCGCATGGAAGCCCAGGAAATCCTTTTGGGCTATGCGCGGCGAGGTTGCCAAGGTTTGAAGGACCGTGAGGCGGCGCTGGAGTTCGCGATCGACATCCCCGGCTACGGCTTCGGCAATCTGGTGGACGCGCTCCTCGAGTTGCGCGCGTTCGGCCTGCGCCAGTCTGAAGAGGAGATACCCGCCAGCGGCGAGCATCGGCAGGATGGCGAGCACCCCGTAGACCAGCAAGAGCGTGAGCAATGACCACGCCCGCGACGCCCCACGCCCCGGCATTCCGCTTCCGCTTCCCAGAAATACGCTGCGAAACCAGAGTACTAGCGCGAGGATTCCGTTGTAAAGCCCGCGTCCCAGCGGAAATTGGGCGAATGTGGGTACCGAATCGTACTCTGGGGCGCTTTCGGCAACCATGCGCGCTGACAGACCCACACTGTGAGGGTCCATGTGAGAATGGCGCGGCTCGTTGGCGTTGTGCGACATGGATGCGGGTTGGGGGCGATCCTGAGGCCGGGTGCAGTGAGGGAACTTTTCGCGCCGATTGGCGTTGCGCACGTTCGGGTGAGGGAACAAGCTCCATGAAATATCAAAGGTTAGTGGCGCGGATGTGAAACATTCGCGCCTTCCTTGTTGGGAGGCAAGCACATGAATTTCCCAGGGGACTGAACGATCGGCGGGACGGGGTCGCTGTGGCCGAGACGCGAATGGTCGTGCAGGCTTGGCGCGGATTGTGGCGAGGACCGAGGGTGAAACTGAGCGAACTTCGCGGCTGGCCGGTGCCCGCGTCGCGGCGGTTCAACCACATCCTAGGTCTGTCGCTTCTGGCTGTGGCCTATTTGGCCCTGGCAAAATTTGGCCTTGCGCCGGCATCCTGCTGTGGGGATCGCGGGTCTGGCCGGCAATTGCGATCGGCGCTCTTGTCGCGAATGTGACGACCTTCGGCAGCATCTGGACGGCGATGGCGATTGCGGGTGGCAATACCCTTGAAGCGCTCATCACGGCTTGGCTGTTGCAGGGTTGGTCAGGCGGGGCAGCAACGCTCGCGACACCTCTTCGGGTCGTCAAGTTTGCGGGTTTGGCGCTAGCCCCTGGGACAATGGTGAGCGCCACGGTAGGCGTCGGCAGTCTGGTCCTGGGCGGATTTGCCGATGCTTCAAAGTTTACCAGCATCTGGATGACTTGGTGGCTTGGCGATGTTGGCGGCCTGCTTCTGGTCACGCCGTTCATCGTGCTGTGGGGGCGCTCTCGGCCGATCGATCGGACTGAAGCTCTGGAATTGGCAAAGCTGCTGCTGGGGACGGTGGCTGTTGGTCTGATCGCCTTCAGCCCGACGGTGCAACAGACTTCGGCGCGTAGCGCTTTAGCCTTCCTCGCAATTGCACCGATGCTCTGGGCGGCGCTGCGCTATCAGCAGCGGGATACGGCCACGGCGGCATTGGTGCTGTCGTGCTTTGCCATCTGGGGGACGCTGGCGAACAGCGGGCCATTCGTTCGCTCCAGCCTGAATGACTCGTTTCTGCTCGTTCTGACCTTCGTGATCAGCGCTGCCATCCCGAGCCTGGTTTTGAGCGCGGACGTGGCCATCCGCAGGAGAGCGGAGAACAGCCTGAGAGAAGCCCATGCCGAGGTCGAAGCAAGGATTGAGGCACGGACCTCCGAACTCGCGCAGGCCAACCGCGCACTGGAAGCCGCGCAGCGGCTCGTCGATGGGGTGCAAGACCACGCGATATTCATGCTGGATAACGCCGGGAACGTCACGAGCTGGAACAAGGGGGCAAACCGCATCGAGGGCTACGCCTCCGAGGAGGTTCTGGGGAGGAGCTTTGCCATCTTCTATACCGCAGCCGATCAAGCGGCCGGGATCCCCGCAGAGGCCCTGGCGATGGCTGCACGGGAGGGAAAGGATGAGACCGAAGGTTGGCGTGTGCGGAAGGACGGCAGCCAATTCTGGGCGGCGGTGGTGATCGAGGCCATCCGCGATCAGGCCGACGACTTGACGGGCTTTGCCAAGATCACGCGCGACATCACAGAACGGCGCGAGGGGCAGGCAAGGTTGGAGGCCGCGCGTGATCAGCTTGCACAGTCGCAGAAGATGGAAGCGCTCGGCCAATTGACCGGCGGCATCGCCCATGACTTCAACAACGTGTTGGCGGTGGTGCTCAGCAATCTCGAGCTGTTGCGCAACCGGGCCGACCTCGTACCGGCGCTTTCCAAGCTGATCGATAACTCGGAAAAGGCGATCGAGCGTGCCTCGGGCCTTACGCAGCGGATGCTTGCCTTCGCGCGGCGGCAGGATCTGAGGCCAGTGCCGGTGGATATCCCGCAGCTGGTGGGTGGAATGGTCGAGCTGTTGAAGCGG
>VBAB01000904.1 GCA_005888525.1 Alphaproteobacteria bacterium | reverse complement strand
GCACGCGCGGCACCGTCTTCGACAGCATCGCGCGATCCACCAGCCAGTCCGGCTGCGGATAGCTGCCGACGACGGTGGTAGGCAACAGGTGTTGGGTCATGTTCTCGCTCTCATTGCTCGCGCTTCTCCCTCTCCCCGCTTTTACGGGAAGAGGGTCGGGGTGAGGTGCAGAGGCTTGCTCCGGCGCTTGTAGCCGCCCCTCACCCTAACCCTCTCCCCATTCTGAAAAAGAATGGGGAGAGGGAATCCCTACCTCACGCGGGCGCAGGGGCGCCCGCAATCGTCTCCCCTTGTGCCGACGTCCGATCGCGCCGGCCCGCCGTCTGCCATACCAGCGTGCGCCGCTCCACCCAGCGCGCCAGGGCGTCGAACAGCACGGACAGCACCAGGATCATCAGGATGGCCGCAAACACGCGCGGGCTGTCGAGCACGGTGCGGTACCTGCTCACGAGATAGCCGATGCCGGCCGCGGAGGTCAGCATCTCCGACACCACCACGCCGATGATGGCCAGCGCGCCGCCGAGCCGCAGTCCCGAAAGCACGGTCGGGATCGACGCCGGGATGACGACGCGGGTGATCTGCTGGGGCAGGCTGGCGCCCATGCTGCGCGCGGCAACGAGGAAGCTCTGGTCGATGGTCTGGATGCCGGCCGCCGTCGACAGCATGACCGGGAAGAAGCCGTAGACACCCGCAAATGCGATCTTCGATTCCGAGCCGATGCCGAACCAGGCCGTGAAGATCGGATAAAGGATGACGATCGGCACGGCGTACAGGCTGGAGAAGACCGGCAACAGCAGGTTGCGCAGCACTGCAAGCCCGCCGACCAGAGCACCGACCAGGATGCCGCCGCCGCAGGCGATCGTCATCGCCAGCGCCACCTCGTAGAGCGTGACCAGCAGCGCTTCGCCATACTCGTCGAAATTCTGGATGAGCACGGTTAGCGTCTTCGACAGCGACGGCAGGAACAGCTCGGCCAGCAGGCCCGTGCGCGGCACCAGCTCCCATAGCACGAGGATGAGCACCAGGATCAGGCGGCGGACGGTAGCGGGTGCGGGTCGTCGCATGGGGTTTCTCACGTCGCCTTGCGGATCTGCTGCCAGATGCGCTCGCGCAGGCGGCCGAACACGTCGGTTGCCATCATCTCGTAGGTGCGCGGCCGCGGCAGCGTGATGTCGACGCGGTCGATGATGCGCCCCGGCCGTGCCGACATGACGAGCACCTCGTCGGCCAGGTACACGGCCTCGGTCAGGCTGTGGGTGACGAACACCACGGTTTTGGCCGTCTGCGACCAGATGCGTAAGAGCTCGTGGCCCATGGTCATGCGCGTCTGCTCGTCGAGCGCGGCAAACGGCTCGTCCATCAGCAGCACGGGCGGGTCCTGCACCAGGCCGCGGGCGATCGACACGCGCTGCTTCATGCCGCCCGACAGCTCGTGCGGGTAGCGGCCGCCGAAGCCCTGCAGCCCCACGAGTTCGAGCATGGCGTTGGCGCGCCGGCGCCGCTCCTCGCGGGGTGCGTGACGGATGCTCAGCGGGAACTCGATGTTGTCGAGCGCGGTGAGCCAGGGAAACAGGCTGGCCTCCTGGAACACCACGCCCACGCGGTCGGGGTCGGGCGCATCGATCGGCCTGCCCGCGCACAGGATCGTGCCTGAAGTCTGATTCCGGAGCCCCGCCATCATCATCAGCAGCGAGGTCTTGCCACAGCCGCTGGGGCCGACGATGACGACGAACCGCCCCGCGCCCACGGTGAGCGCGATATCCTCCAGCGCCGGCACCTGGCCCTCGCGCCCCGCGTAGACGTGGGAGAGCCCCGCCACCTCGATGGCCGCGGCATGCGCTTTTGCCCCTCGCAACTCGCTCACGTTCGCCAAGTGCTGCATCGAGCCTCCAGCCAGCGCACGGTCTCGTTGAAGGCGATGGCGACAGCCGCCAGCAGGATCACGCCGGCGAACAGCTGCGGCATCTGGAAGTTCTCGCCCCAGCTGGCGATCAGGTGGCCGATGCCGGTGCGCGAGGCGTACATCTCGGCGATCATCACGCCCGTGAAGTTGAAGATCATGGAGATGCGCAGCGTCTCGAGCAGGAACGGCATCATGCTCGGAACATAGACGCGGGTGAGCACCTGCGCGCGCGTGGCGCCATAGCTGCGCGCCACCAGCACGTGGTCGGCCTTGACCGACTCCACCGCGGCTGCCGCGCTCATGATGACGATGAAGATGGTCGAGAACGCCGCGTAGGCAACCTTCTGCCCGAAGCCGATGCCGAACACGAGGATGATAGTCGCTCTCCGCCGCCAGCACGCCGATGGCGGCCCCCAGCGGCACGGCGATGATGAAGGCGCGGATGACCTCCCCCGCCGTGACGGCGACGGCCTCCTGCACCTGCGGCCGGCCGAGGATGTTGGCGAGCATCGCCAGCACGTCCGATAGCGGCGGCAGCAGCAAGGGGTTGACGATACCCGCCCGCGGCAACGCCTCCCACGCTCCCAGCACGAGGGCGAGCAGCGCCAGACGCGCGAGGATGATGTGGAGGCGGTTCACGGGGTCCTCTTCTCCCTCTCCCCGCTCTTCCGCGGGGAGAGGGTCGGGGTGAGGGGCGGCTAAAATCGTCGGCGCAAGCGTCTGCCCCTCACCCTGACCCTCTCCCCATTCTGGAAAAGAATGGGAAGAGGGAATCTGGCTCACTTCTTCGTCGGCGCCGGCGCGAAGTTGGAGGCGTAGATCTCCGCCACGGGCGCCAGGTCCGTCATGCCGACGAGCCGCGCCAGATCGAGCGCACGCGACAGCCATTCCTCCTTCATCTCGCCCGTCGTCGACATCTTCGAGAGGTTGCCGTCGAGCTCGGCCTCGGCGACCTGCGCGGGGATTTCGTCGATCTCGGCGATCAGCTTGATGGCCTCGGCGCGATTGCCCTTGTCCTGCAGGAACACCACGGCGCCGAACAGCGCGTTCACCGCCTTCTGCACCGCCTGCGGCTTCTCGGCGATGAACTTGTCGGGCGCAATCCACAGCCCGCTCAGATGCGGCTGCACTTCCGCGCCGTAGTCGATCAGGCTGCGACCCTGCTTCTCCTGCATGACCTTGAAGGAAAGCGGGGAATAGAGCACCACCGCATCGACGTTGCCCGACAGCATGTTCGGAACCAGCCCGCCGCCCCCCAGCGGCACGGCCGTGAACTTCACCTTGCGGTCCTGCATGGTCCAGCGCCCCAGCACGTCGGAGGCGGAGCCGGCAGCGGTGATGCCGACCTTCTTGCCCTCGAGCTCGGCAATCTGGCTGATCTTGCTATCGGTCTTCACCATCAGGTACCAGCCGTAGTAGCCGAGCGCGGCGCCGGCCACGGCCTTGGTCTGCACACCCTTTCTGCGTCCGGCGGCGACGAGGGCGGCGGAGTTGAGCTGCTGGTCGGCGGCACCGGCCGCCATCGCCTCGAAGGTCTCCGAGCCGCTGCGGTAGATCGTCAGCTCCGCCTTGATGCCTTCCTTGGCGAAGAGCCCCT
>VBAB01000903.1 GCA_005888525.1 Alphaproteobacteria bacterium | reverse complement strand
CAGGTCAGCCGCATCGTCAACAAGCTTGCCGATGGGCGCATCGTTGCCGCATCGATCCAACCCCGCGCAGACGGCGGCTGGGTCGTGACGCTCGAGGACATGACCGAGCGCGAGGCTCTCAATGCGCGGCTGGCGCGCCAGAACAAGCTGCTGAAGCAGCGCGAGGAAGAGCTCGAAGCCCAGAACACCCGCTTCAATGCGGCAATCAACAACATGTCGCAGGGCCTGTGCCTGTTCAATACCGAGCAGCGGGTGATGTTCGCCAATCGGCGCTTTGCCGAGATCTACAACCTCGACCCGGAGCAGGTGAAGCCGGGGACGGCGCTGCGCCAGATTCTGGAGGCACGTGTCGCAAGAGGCGCTTACGGCGATACCGACGGCGCCAAGTTCGTTGCCGAGGGGGTTGCCAGCTTCGGCCAGGCGGTCTCGCAAATCATCCATCT
This sequence comes from Alphaproteobacteria bacterium, assembly GCA_005888525.1. GTDB lineage: Bacteria > Pseudomonadota > Alphaproteobacteria > Rhizobiales > Hyphomicrobiaceae > AWTP1-13. The sequence goes on along the minus strand of VBAB01000903.1, from coordinate 2,181 downwards.
GGCGGATGGGCGCTTCATCTCCGTCCAGGACATCACCGAGCGCGAGAAGCTCAAAGCCCGCCTCGAGCAGCAAAACGAGCAGCTCGATGCCGCCATGAACAACATGTCCCAGGGCCTCGCCATGTACGACCGCGAGCAGCGGCTCGTCATCTGCAACGAGGACTATGCCACGATGTACGGCCTGACCCGCGAGCAGGTGCGGCCGGGCACGACGGTCCGCGAGATCCTGGAGGCTCGTCTGGCCAACGGCTGCTACGTCACTTCGAACCCGCACCAGCTCGCGGACAAGCTCGTCGCCCAATTCTGCAAGGTCGCAAATGAGGTTCATGAGCTCGCCGACGGGCGCATCGTCAACGTCTCCTATCGTCAGACGGCGCACGGCGGCCACGTCATCACGCACCAGGACATTACCGACCAGCGCCGCTCGGCGGCCAAGATCGTGCACATGGCGCTGCACGACGCGCTGACCGACCTGCCCAACCGCGTGCTGCTGAACGAGCGGCTAGAGCACGCGCTCACCCGCGTGCGGCGCGGCGAGATGGTGGCGGTCCACCTGCTCGACCTCGACCACTTCAAGACCGTGAACGATACCCTCGGCCATCCCACGGGCGACAAGCTCCTCAAGATGGTGACGGAACGCTTGCGCGTGCTGGTCAGGGAGACGGACACGATCGCGCGCATGGGCGGGGACGAGTTCGCGGTGCTCCAGACGGCCATCGCCCAGCCGGCGGATGCCACCGTGCTGGCGCTGCGCATCATCGAGAGCGTGAGCGCGCCCTTCGATCTCGACGGCACGCAAGTCGTGATCGGCACAAGCGTCGGCATCGCCGTGGGCCCGGCCGACGGCACGAGCCCCGACCAGCTGATCCGCAACGCCGACCTGGCGCTCTACCGCGCCAAGGGCGACGGGCGCAGCACCTATCGCTTCTTCGGACCCGAGATGGATGCGCAGATGCAGGTGCGCCGCTCCATGGAGCAAGACCTGCGCAAAGCGCTCGCGGCCGGCGAGTTCGAGCTGCATTACCAGCCCGTCGTCAATCTCGCCAACGACGAGATCAGCTGCGTCGAGGCCCTCATCCGTTGGCACCATCCCGAGAAGGGTCCAGTCCCGCCCAACGTCTTCATCCCGGTGGCGGAGGAGATCGGCTTCATCATCCAGATCGGCGAGTGGGCGATCCGGGAGGCATGTCGCGCTGCCATGCATTGGCCCGACGACATCAAGATTGCCGTCAACCTGTCGCCCGTCCAATTCCGCAATCCTGGATTCCTGGCGATCGTGGTGAGCGCGCTGGCGGAGTCGGGCCTGCCCGCCGAGCGGCTCGAGCTCGAGATCACCGAAGGCATGCTGCTGCAGGACAGCGAAGCGACCCTCAACACGCTCTATCGGCTGCGCTCGCTGGGTGTGCGGATCGCCATGGACGACTTCGGCACCGGCTATTCCTCGCTCAGCTACCTGCAGAGCTTCCCCTTCGACAAGATCAAGATCGACCGCTCGTTCGTGAAGGACATCGCCGACGGCGTGGGTTCGCTCAACATCGTGCGCGCGGTGGCGGCAATGGCCAATGGGCTCGGCATGACCACCACGGCGGAGGGCGTCGAGACCAAGGAGCAGCTCGACACGGTGCGGGCCGAAGGCTGCACCGAGATGCAGGGCTTCCTCTTCAGCCGGCCGCTGCCGGCCCATGAGCTGCAACTGCTCCTGCAGGCAAGCCGCAAGCCACGGCCCGGCGAGATCGCCGCCGCCGGGCACGCGGCCTAATTGTCCCCTCTCCCCATTCTTCTTCAGAATGGGGAGAGGGTTAGGGTGAGGGGCGGCCGCTTGCTCCGGCGCTTGTTGCTGCCCCTCACCCCGACCCTCTCCCCGTGAAGTACGGGGAGAGGGAGAAGAGGCAGCGCTCAGCCCGTGATGTGGGCTGCGTTCTCGTAGGCGTCGGTTTTCGGCGCGCCGCTCAACAGGCCCGCAAGATCACCCCAGATGGCCTGGATCCTGGCGACCGCGCGATCGGCCGCCTCCTTGCTCTCGTACAGCGCCACGACGACGCCTTGCCCATCGGCCCGCCATGCGGCATAGGCATCGACCATGCCGGGCAGGGCTTTGGCGCGGGGGCCCATCTCCTCGATCTTGGCCGACAGCTCCGAAAGGCGCGACGGATCGACCTTGAAGTTGGTGACGCGGGCATA
>VBAB01000406.1 GCA_005888525.1 Alphaproteobacteria bacterium | reverse complement strand
GGTGGCGGATGTCTATGCCCGCTTCGCCGCTGTGCAGCTGACCCCCGAGCCGGTGATCGACATCTCGGGGGCCAGCGGCGCAACACTGACGCTCGCCATGGCGCATGGCCGGAACTGGTCGGGCCACGTGCCGGGGCCCATGGGCCTGCCCGGCGGCTATCCCATCGCATGGAAAGGCGGCCGGATCGATCTCGAGCTTCCCAAGGGTATCGATCGCGAGGCGGCAATTGCCTGGAACGCCCGTTTCGAGGCCGAGAACGGGCTTGTGGTCGGCCCCGACGGCCGTGCCCGCTATACGGGGCGGCTGTATGATGCCTTCAGGGCGGAGAGCCCGGACATCGCGGCCGGATTCGATGTCGCCGACCTCGAGCATGTCTGCCAGGCGATGAGCGCGCTGCGTGAACGCATGCTGGCGCGCCCAACCTGATCCGCCGGCCCCTGCCCAGCCAGCGCGCCATCGATTGCCTCGACACCACGCCCCCGGACACGGCAGAATGGCGCAATGCACGGATCGCCGGCGTCGGGCAGCGCGGGTTTCGTGCACCTTCAGCCCGAGCCCGGGAGGGATCAGCATGCAGCGACGTAAACTACTAGGCGCAGCTTCGCTTCTCGCGGTGCTGGCCACACTCGGGCTTGCGCCGGTGATAGCGCAGCAGGAGCCGATGGTGTTCGGCTTGATCACGCCGCTGTCGCCGCCGGGCGAGACGGCGCTGGGCCAGCTTGCCAAGCGCGGCGCGGAGATCGGCGTCGAGTACATCAATGAGAAGGGCGGCGTGCTCGGGCGCAAGGTCGCGCTGTCGATCCATGACAGCGCCGGCAAGAACGAGCAGGGCGTCGCCGCCTACCGCCGGCTGGTGTCGAGCGAGAAGGCCGTTGCCGTGTTCGGCTTCATCCATTCCGGTGTCAACATTGCCGTCAACGAGGTGGCCAAGGAGATGGGCGTGCCCACCATGGGCACCCAGACCGGGGCCAGCGACGTCACCGCCAAGAAATACGACATCGCCTTCCGCACCCATGCGGTCGATGCGCCGCGCGCGGCCACCTGGCTCGGCTGGATCCAGAAGAACAAGTGGAAGCGGGTGACCGTCATCGCCGAGACCACCGACTACGGCATCGGCCTCGCCAAGGAGACCGAGAAGCAGAGCAAGGAGAAGAATCTCGGGCTCGAGATCCAGACGATCATGTTCGATCGCACGACGACCGATCTCCTGCCGCAGCTTCTGCAGGTCAAGGCCTTCAAGCCGGACGCGATCGTCAATGTCGGCGTTGGCCAGCCGCTCGATCTGATGATCACGCAGGCACACACCGCCGGCCTGCTGCCGGGCGCGCAGATGGTAACGTCCTACGATGCGCCGGCGAGGCCGCAGTTCTGGCAGCTTCACGGCGACAAAGGCGTCGGCATCAGCTTCGTCGCCTTCTATTCGCCGAAGTCGGAGCTGTCGGACCTCGGCAAGGAGTTCGCCAAGCGCTATCAGGCCAAGTTCAACGAGCCGCCGGTCTATGCCGCGCTGAACGGCTTCGCCAACGCCATCGTCTTCGCCGACGCCATCAAGAAGGCAAACTCAACCGAACCAAAGGCGATGATCAAGGCGCTCGAGGAAGGATCGTTCACGGGCTGGTCGACGACCCCTGTCACGTTCCCGCGCGCGGAGGGTGCGCTCTGGCACAACTGGTCGCCGCCGCTGATGGTCTTGCACTATACGGCCAAGGATCAGACGCCCGCGACGGCCGAGGTGGCCTACGTCCTGGCGCAATAGAGGTTGTCATACCGGGGCTTGTCCCCGGTATCCAGCCATCCGCAAGCTTCGGAGCGAGCTGAGGAATGGATCCCGGCGACAAGCGCCGGGATGACACCGGAGACCGGATGGCTGCCACATGCTAGTCGCCACCTCGGCGCCGCGAAGGGTTGGACGGTGATATTCAGCGCCGAGCTTCTGGTGCAGACCGTCCTCTCCGGGCTGATGGTCGGCGTTCTCTACGCGCTGATGGCGCTGGGCATCACGTTCATCTACTCGATCGTCAAGACCATCAATTGGGCGATGGGCGAGTTCTATATGATCGGCAGCTATATTCAATTCGTCGCCGTGCATTATCTGCTGGGCGCGCGCTGGTGGTGGCTGGCAGCGATCATATCCGCGGCCGGCACCTTCCTCGTGGGGCTGATCCTGGAGCCGATTTTGATCAAGCCGATGTACGCGCGGCCCATGCAACGCCGCGACGACTACGCAACCGTCGTCACCATCGCGCTTCTGCTGCTGTTGCGCAGCCTCGCGGTTGCACTGGGCGGACCCAACCAATATCGGCCTGAATCCGATCTGCCTGTGGTGTGGATCGGTCCGCTGCCGCAGGAGGGGGCGCGGGTGGCAGCCTTCGTTTGTGCCTTGCTGGCGCTCGCCGTGTTCTGGATCGTCATCAAGAAGACGTGGGTCGGCCTGGCTCTGCGGGCCGCCGCGCAGAACCGCGTGGCCGTGCAGACGTCCGGCGTCGACGTCTATCGGCTCGATGCCATCGCCTTCGCCATCGGCGTGGCCCTTGCCGGTTTGGCCGGAGCCCTGCTTGCGCCGCTGTTCATGGTCTTCCCGACCAACGGCGCGGTTACGACGGTGAAGGGCTTCGAGATCATTGTCATCGGCGGGCTGGGGTCGATTCCCGGCGCGCTCGTCGGGGGTCTGCTGCTCGGGCTCGCCGAGAGCCTCGGAGCGGCATTCATCTCCTCGCCCTACCAGAACGTCTACGGCTTCCTGCTGGTGATCGTGGTGCTCATCGTCCGGCCTGACGGCCTTTTCGGCGAGCGCGGAAGGGAGGCGTGATGTCTGGCCCGCTGCTCGAGGCCGAAGGTGTCACCAAGCGCTTCGGTGGCCTCGTTGCCAACGATGCCGTCACGATCACGGTGGCGCCGGGCGAGGTCCGCGGTCTGATCGGGCCCAATGGGGCCGGCAAGACTACGTTCGTCAACATGTTGACAGGCTTCGAGACGCTGGATGCGGGAAGCATTCGTCTCGGCGGCGCCGCGCTCACGGGACTGCCTGCAAACCAGATCGCCGCGCGCGGGCTCGTGCGCACCTTCCAGGTCGCGCGCGTGTTCTCCAACATGTCCGTGCGCGAGAACCTGCTCATTCCATTCCTGGCGGCAGGCAGCCCCGGCGGCGTGCGGGAAGGGCAAGCCAAGGCAGCCGATTTGCTGGCCACCGGCACGCTGGAGCATTTGGCCGAGGAGCCCGCCAGCGTCCTGTCGGGCGGCCAGCGCATGCTGCTCCAGGCCTGCGCGGGCTTCATGATCCCGGCTGTTCGCCTCTATGTGCTCGACGAGCCGTTCGCCGGCATCAATCCCGTGGTCAAGGACGCCCTGATCGCCTTGATCGAGCACGAGAACAAGAGCAACGGCCGCGCCTTCCTGATTGTCAGCCACGAGATGGCGATCGTCCGCCGGTTGTGCCCGCGCGTGACCGTGATGATCCAGGGCAGAGTTGCCGCCGAAGGCACGCTCGACGAGGTCGCCCGGCGTCCCGAGGTGGTCCAAGCCTATCTGGGAAGCGCTGCGGCATGAGCACGGGTCGCACCCTCGAGGTCTCGGGCCTCAGAGCGGGGTATGTGCCCGGCGTCGATATCCTCTCCTCGGTAACCCTGGCTGCCGCGGAGAACGCCGTAACGCTCGTCATCGGGCCCAACGGCGCCGGCAAGTCGACGCTCCTGCGTGCCATCTTCGGGATCCTCGAGCCCAGCGCGGGTCGCGTGCTGTTTCGCGGCAAGGACGTGACCGGCGCCAACTCCAGCACGCTCAAGGCCGCCGGCGTCAGCTACGTGACGCAGGAGATCAATAGCTTCCCGCTGCTGACGGTGGAAGAGAACCTGCTGATGGGCGCGTGGGTGTTCCGACGCGACCGGCACCGCCTGCGCCGGCAGCTCGAGAGCGTCTATGCCATGTTTCCGATCCTGAAGGAGAAGCGGCACGACAGGGCAGGCTCGCTCTCCGGCGGCCAGGGCCGCATGCTCTCGGTGGCGCGTGAGTTGATGACGCAGCCTTCGCTCCTCCTGATCGACGAGCCGACGGTCGGCCTGGCGCCCAACCTGGTAGCAGAGGTCTACAGCCTCTTGTCGGCAGCGAAAACCGCAACCGGAGCGGCGATCCTGCTGGTGGAGCAGAACGTGGAAGAGGCGCTGCCGCTGGCGGACTATCTTTATCTCTTGAACCTCGGACAGGTGAAGGCGGAGGGGCCGGGGCGAGACTTCGACAACTCCCGCGTGCGCGCACTGGTGCAGGAATGTCTGCTGGGCTGACAGGCGGCGTAGGCGCATTTGTGGAATGGCGGCGCGTCGCCGCCGTCCTGGCGATGGCAGCGCCGCCGCTGCTTGCTCTGCCATTGTTCGTGAGCGAGTTCACAGCGCACGTGCTGGCGATCAGCGCCTACTACGTCATCCTCGCCGCCAGCTGGAACATGCTGGCAGGCTTCACCGGCCAGTTCTCACTCGCCCAGCATGGGTTTGCCGCGCTCGGCGCCTACACGTCGGGGCTGCTCGTCTATCATCTGCAAACCCCGCTTTGGGTCAGCATACCCGGGGGCGTCCTGACGACGGCGCTCGGCGGGCTCTTGCTGGGCCTTCTGGTGCTGAAAATGCGCACGATCTATCTGTCGATCGCCACCTGGGCGTTCGCAGAGACGCTGCGCATCACCCTGAGCGCGGCTTATGAATTCACCCGCGGCGATCTGGGCCTGAGCGTTCCCTCGCTCTACGGCCACGTCAGGCCCGTGGTTTACTACTACACGTTTCTGGCTGTGGCTGCCCTTTGCCTGCTCTTCATCCACGTGATGCTGAAATCGCCGATCGGCTATTTCATGCGGGCCGTCAGGGACGATCCGATGCGCGCGCAATCGCTGGCCGTCGACATCACGCGGGTGAAGCTTTTCGCCTTCGTCGCCTCCAGTGCCATGGCTGGGCTCGGTGGCGCGCTCTATGCCCATTATGTCCTCACCCTCACTCCCTCGATCGTCGACTTCAGCGAGATGGCACGCATCATCGTCATGGTCGTGATCGGCGGATTGGGCTCGTTCATTGCGCCCATCATCGGCGCGCCGCCGGTCTACGCGCTCAATACATGGCTCGCCGCCTGGGGCGAGTGGAGCATGGTGGCGTTCGCCGCCATCGTCATCGGGCTGATGCGCGCGTATCCGGCGGGACTGGCTGGCCTCATCTCGGCTGTGTGGGGGCGTCGGCGGAGCGGCAAATCGTTCTTGTAGGCCGCAATGGATTGCCTCAAGGGTTCGTGGCAGAGAGTAAATCTCCGGGGCTATGCAGCGTCCTCGAGCTTCTTGCTGGATTGAAATGGGAGCAACGAGCATGACTTTGACACTTGCAGATGCGAACCGTGTGATTGCAGGTGCCATCGCCAAGGCAGCGGCGATTGGCGCAAAGATGAACATCGCCGTGTGCGATGCTGGCGGCCGTTTGGTGGCATTTCAGCGGATGGACGGCGCCATGTGGGCTGGCTCCTACGGTAGCCAGGGCAAGGCCGTAGCTTCTGCCGCCTTCGGCCGTCCGAGCGGTGAGCTGACCCCACGCGCCGATCATCCCACGTTGCGCGGCATCGTCATGGCCGAGGGCAACCACATGTTTCTCGGCCAGGGCGCCGTGCCGATCTTCCGCGGAGGCGTGCTCATCGGCGCCTGCGGGGTCGGTGGCGGCACGGCTCAGGAAGACGAGGACTGCGCCCGCGCAGGGGTGGACGCCCTTCAGTAGGGCGCCCTTCCATGGACAGATGATTGGCACACGCACATTGGGGCCTCGATGCGGCACGTCAAAGACATCTGTGGACCCGTTAAATCGGCGGCGCGCTCTTCAGTCTGCGCATTGCTCGTCGCATTGACCGGAGCATTGCTCTGGCATGACGCGGTGACCCGGGCCATCGCGCAGGAGAGCTATCCAAATCGCGCCGTGCGCATGATCGTACCTTTTCCAGCTGGCGGAACGGCCGACGTTCTACCGCGCATCGTCGCGGAGAAGCTCGCCGAGCAGTGGCGCCAGCCGGTAATCATCGACAACCGTGCGGGAGCTGGCGGGAATATCGGTGCAGAGGCCGTCGCGAGCGCGCCCCCGGATGGGTACGTGCTGCTCGCAAGCCCGCCCGGACCAATAGCGATCAACGACAACCTCTATAAGAAGCTTGCCTTTCAGCCCTCGAAATTCGAGCCCGTGATCGTGCTCGGCACAGTGCCTAACGTGCTCCTGGTCAAGCCGGCATTCCCAGCCAAGACCGCGGCAGAGCTCATCGACTATGTGAAGGCCAACCCAGGTAAGGTCTCGTTCGCCTCGCAAGGCAACGGCTCGACCTCGCATTTGAGCGCGATGCTGTTCCAGAAGCTGACCGGCACTGAGATGGTGCACGTCCCGTATCGCGGCACCGCGCCGGCGCTTCAGGACATCATGGGCAACCATGTCGATCTGTTCTTCGACAATCTCGGATCATCCCTCAACCTCCATAACGCCGGAAACCTACGCATTTTGGCGCTCGGCAGCCCACGGAGGGTGCCATCGCTGCCGGACATCCCGACATTGGCGGAGGCGGGCGTCGACGAGTTCCAATCCGTTACTTGGTTCGCCGTGGTGGCCCCGCCTGGCACGCCTGCCGCAATCGCGCAGGCCCTGAACCAGGCCATCGGCGAAGTGCTGCAACAGCCCGGCGTGCGGGAACAATTCGAAAAAATGGGGGTGCGACCCCTTGGAGGCTCGGTGGCGGAAACGAAGAGGTTCATCGCCGAGGAGCGTGAGCGCTGGGCTGATGTCATTCGCACGACCAACGTCAGGATCGAATAGGAGAACCGCCTGCGCCGAATACGCATACCGATGCGCGTTCGATTTGCGATGGCTCAACATGGCTCCAGACCGCTCGCCTCACAACGGCAATGCCAACAGGGTGTCAATCTGCCGGCTATCGAGGACGACGATGCGCTCGGCAAACCGCAGCGCACCATCGCTCGCATCCGCGACGATCACATCGCGATAGCAACCGGTGGCGAACACGGCAGTCTCCCCGCTGCGCATGACGCGCACGACGATGAAGCTCGTGCTGGCTCGCGTGGCTCCATCCTGTGTCGGCTCCAGCAGCGGCAGGCCAACGACATGTCGATAGCGCTGAGCCTCGTAAATATTGGCCTCGCGGAGCGAGCGCACGCGATCTTGCAGCATGGCGCGCGAGGTTGCGTAGATCATGCCGAGTGGCAGACCTTGCTCGAAGTTCTCGGCCGTCGTGACGACATAGCGCGCGGACTCCGTGAAAAATGCCGGCCACTCTTCCAGCCGGTCATCGTCGATCGCCTGGGCATAGCGAGCGTTGAGGTCGAGGACCCTCGACTGCATGTCAGGGAGCATGGCTCGATCGCTCCTGCTATAGCCCCATCTGCTGGCGCCAGGCGTGCCACATGCCGCGCACCGCAGCCTCGCTGACCTTGCTTTG